>DATEGN010000563.1:0-14988 GCA_035280125.1 Gemmatimonadaceae bacterium
GCTCGCTGCGCGGCGAGCGATATCGTTCCGGCGGGATGCAGGTGAATGAAGACGGATCCGTCGGTTCGCGCGATCACCGCGTGCGCGCTCATGCCGAGATAGGGCTCCAGCGTGGCAAGCGAGCCAGCCGGGTCCCTGACCTGAAAGCGCAGCGTCGTTTCGCTGCCCGCACGAATGTTCGTCGAGTCGGCGAGCCATTGCATCGTCGAGCCGTCGGCGAGCGTGTCAATCGTTGCCGCGTGATCGGCGCGCGTCGCGCCGCCGCGATCGATCCACGCGTCATCGCGATCGAAGCCTCGCGTGCGCGACGCCAGCGCCGAGTCATCGGATGAGATGTGAACGATGCCGGTGAGCGTTTGGGTAAGACCAGTTTCATAGGTCACGTCGCCGAAGAGTCGATACGCTCCGGACGCGAGTGGCGGAAGGAGTGCGGCGAAGTCCCCTCGGTACTGCGGATGAAGGTGCGCGAAGCTCATCATCCTCGCGCTGTCGATCACGAAGAGATGCATCAGCTTTCCGTGATCAGGTATCAACGACTCGAGGCTCATGTGGCGACCACTCGAGTCGACGACGCCGAAGCGCAATTCGGGTGTTCGGTCGAATCGAAAGACCACTTCCGCGTGCGTGGGAAGCGGGTGGTACATACGCGTCTTGTACCTCGCGTCGACGCTCTGCCACCACTTCGCGCCGCCAAAGAGAATCATCGCCATCACGGGCGCGGCGATGATGGTGATGATCCGAGCACGGCGACGACGTCGTTCATCCATCGGACGACCCGGCTCGACCACGCTCTCACCGGCACCCGCATACACGAGCGTGATCAGTCCACCGACGAGGAGAATACCTAACGTGGCGAGCAGCGCGGCGAGACCGCCGCTCATCCCGAGCCGCGCCGTCGCGAGAGAGACGAGTGGCACGGCAACGGTGCCATTTCCGTCTTTGCCTTCCACGGTTACATAAACGCTGTACGCTCCTCGGGCCATGAGCCACAGTTGGCCCGCGTACAGTTTCGAGGCTCCCGATACGGGTTTGGCCAGGTCGGCGGACGGAGCTCCCGCTACGCCGGCGCGCCAGAATACCGGGCGGATAAGCACGCGATGTTCGTCGCCGCGCAGCACACGGACAATGACGTCCGCCAATCCGGGTACTACCGGAGGCACCTTTACGATGACGCGGACGTCGTATGGGCCGGCTTTTCCGTCGAAGATCACGTCGGGACTGCCGACATGCGCGTCCGAAACCGAGGGAGCGAGTGCGATGAGAGTGAGCGCGAGCATCAACGCGCGCTGGACCCGTGCGATCATCGGCGCACTTTCGTCATCCACGTGCCCCATTTTAGCCCGATGTAACTCGAGATCGTCGCCAATACAACGGCGAGCGCCAGCTGCGGCGCGAGCGGCTGTGACCAAGGCTGCCAGCTGGCGAAGCTGAATGTCTGCGCGGCGAATTGCTTGGTCATGAAGTAGACATAATTCGCACCGTTGAAGAACCAGTTCCGAGAGTGCGTGGTGATGAGGAAATTGGCAAATGGCCATTCAACGGCGATGAAAACACCGACAAACACGACTCCCAGGATCGGCGCCAGCCACACATCGCGCACTCGGCCCTCGTAACGCTGCCGCACGAGATCCAATCCGAAAGCGGGCACGATCATCAGAATTGGAAAGTCCATCGTGACCATGTGCGTGATGCGCTGATAAATGGGGCCGAGTTTCGGTTCGGCGGGAAAGAGCTGCAGCATCCACATCAGCGCGAGTGTCACCGCCATGTAAATCGCTGCGGCTTTGGTCGCTGGCCAGCGCAGCGTGTTGGCGCGCGCCGTCGTCAACAGCACCAGCGGGTAGTACGTTGCCGCGACTCGGTAGAACACTCCGGAGTGCATGAACTCCTTGTAGCTGTACTCCGAGAGCATGATCCAGACGTTCAGGATCCAGAACGCCGACGCGATCGTGAACAGCATCGCGAACCGTTGCTGCTCGTCGCCCGTCGTCTGATTCTGGCGCGCCAACGTGAGCAGCAACGCACCAACCGTGATGGCGACGATCCCGAGCGCGAGGATCATGTGCGGCGGGCTGATTATCTGTACGTCGAGCCCGTACGCGTTGTGCCACCAGTTGTCGAATGGCGCGGAGGCGAGCATCGCGCCGCATCCCCAAATGCAAACCCAGGCGCCTAACGGCGCGCGAAAGCCCCAGAAGCTCACCGAGGCAGCCTTCGCCGCCGGCGTACCCGCGAAGGTCGTGCGCAGCGCGACGTACACTGAAGAAAAGCCCGCGATGAGTCCACCCGCCTGGATCAAGAGGTGCGCGGGCGTCCAGAACGTGTCGCGGCCGATTGTCATGTGCCACGAGATGTCCCAGTACACGCCAACCATAACGCACGCCGCCGCGAACACGACCGCGCGCGCGTGCCATGCGTCCGTCGCGACTGTCGAGGACTCGTGAATCAGCGCGGATTCGCGAGCACTATCGAGAGCGATAGCCACGGGAGATCAGAACAGAGTCAATTGCTCGCCCAGCCGTGCGGGATCCACCGGTGTCTGCCGCAACAAAAGCTGCAGCTGCCGCGCCGACTCCGGCGAATGGCCGGCAAAATGATTGTTCACATAACCGAACACCGACCGCCCCTTCACCGCCAGCGGCCAGAGCACGCCTGACCAGAGCTCGAGCTCGTGAGCACGATCTATCTGGATCCGTGAGTAGTCGATGATAGCCCGGTCAGGACCCATCCATCGTATGTAAACGAAATCCGCAGTTGGTTGGGCGGCAAGCTGCATCATCTGCTTCCGAGGGATCCAGCGAGCGTCGGTCAGGGCGAGCGCGACGCCATGCTCGGCGAGCAGAGCCAGCACACCATCGTGAATCCACCCGCGTTGCCTGAACTCGATCGCGAATCGCATGTCGCGCGGCAGCGTGGGAAGAAAGTGGGCCAACGCGGGCAACTCATTCGGGGCGAAGTCTGGGCCGAGCTGAATGAGAATGGGACCGAGCTTGTCCTCGAGCTCGCGCGCGCGATCATAAAACAGGCTGGCCGCGTCGGCCACATCGCGCAGCCGGCGCTCGTGCGTGATCTCCTGCGGCATCTTGAGCGCGAACACAAAGTCCGGCGGTGTACGATCGGCCCACGTGCGTACCGTTTTCGCCGGTGGCACCGCGTAAAACGTCGAGTCGACTTCCACCGTGTCGAACGCTCGCGAATAGATGGCGAGAAAATCAGCGGGCCGCGTGCCGACCGGATAAAAGGGACCAACCCACGCGTCGTAGTTCCATCCCTGTGTCCCGATACGAATGCGGTCGGCCGCTTTGCCGCCGCCAGAACCCTTCTCTAGCCTGTCAACCATGGCGACACAATCGGTAGGCGCTCAGGAGGTGTGTCAAGCCGGTCCCGAATTTGCCCCATCATTTGTGACTTACATCGAGGATGAGGTGCATGACAAATCGCGACCGCACGGTGGCCGAACGAGATTCGACAGATGGTCGAATCGAGATCGCGAAGGACTCGGCGCTTGGCGCCCATCATGGCAAGCCGAGTCTCGGCGACGAGATTGGTGAGGCAACTGGCGGAATCGCGGGAGTCCTCTTGGGCGCGGGCATTGGATCGTCGGCGGGTCCCGTTGGAACTTTGCTGGGCGGTATCGCTGGCGCGATCGGTGGCTGGTGGACCGGACGTGCGATCGCGGAAGCGGCGGAGAAGTTGAGCGCCGACGATGACGAAGAGTTCCGCGCGCATTACGAGTCATCCGATGCGCGCCTCTCCGATCGCAGCTACGACGACGTGCGCGGCGCGTACTTCCTGGGCCACATCGCGAGTGCGAATCCGAACTTCACCGACCGAACCTTTTCGGAAGTCGAGCCGGAGCTGGCGCGCGGCTGGCGGGAGTGTCTCAATCCGCCCTGCGCGTGGGAGCAAGCGCGGGCTTTCGTTGGCGAAGGGTATCGCCGCGGCGTGGAGCGTCGTCAGCACGGAGAGCGACGGACGGCAGAACGCGCGGACGAGCTCGAGCGACGTTTGGCGGAGCGTCGTGCGGAGGATGGTGGAGAAGTGTTCTGATGGGTCAGCGGTACGTCTCGAAGAAGCCGTATCCCTGATCGCTGATCACCCGGCCGCCAATGCGTCCCTCGAGTCGCGCGACGCCCTTCATTTGCAGAAAGTACGGTCGCACGATTCGGCGAGCATTCATGTAATCACCGCGCTCGATGAGCGGACGCCGTGTGTCTGTGATCACGGCGTCTTCGATGCGTAGAGTGACGCGCAATGTGTCGTCGCCGCGCGCGTCGAATAGTTCCGCCGTGCGTGGAATGCGGACGCCGTCATGCCGAGTCGATGAGGAATCATCGTACGTGATCGTGCGGGGCCGGAATACTCGGAGAAAGCCGAGCGAGTCCACCACGTACACGAAGAGCGGCTGCGTGGCAGCGACGCTGTCCGGCGGCTCGATGCGGCCGTAGAGGATGGCATACGGTCCCGCGCGCGCCGCGCCCCATTCCCAGCTCACGCCGCGCCAGACGCCCCAGTTGTGATCGTGATACGCTTGCACACGGTGCAGTTGCCCGCAGTCTAACGGCGAACCCCTTCGCCCAATGCAAATCGCTCCGTCGGCATCGGCACGGAGCGCGGGTACGACGTATCCCGAGACGACCTCGCCGCCGGAGAGCGCGGCACCGGGAAAGTACGCGCCCGCGCTCGGTGCCAGCGTTAGGTGGACATCGACGCTATCCGGACCGTTCTCCTCGCGTGCGCTGGCGTGTATCTCGTAGCGACCGTCGGGCAAGACATGGACCGACGACGAGCCCATCGTTAAGTCCGCACGCGTGGTCGAGAAGTGGACGGCAGTCGCTGGGTCGACGGCGACGAAGCGTCTCGAGCTGCCGCCTTGCTCGTGCATCGTCACGAGCACCTGCCCGCCCCACGGTCCATCCGGCACGCGTCCACCGACGATGAGTGACACGTAGGCCCAGCGACGATGGTCATTCGAGAACACGTTGAAATAGTGCCACTCACCCCATGTCGAGTCGTCACGAGCGCTCTTCGGAGGGAGGTGAAAGTGATCGATGTCGTCGCGCAGCTCGGCCAAGGTTGGATCGCTCCAGCGACGGTCGAGATCATCATCCTGCCACACACCCTGCGCGATGTCGGGGCCTCCACCAACGGCGCGGCTGAGCGAGGGAATCTCGCCCGTCGCCTCGACCGCGATTTCGTGACCGTTAGGCAATCGCGCGTACAGCAGCTTCGAGTCGATCTGTGGCGCCGCGGCAACTATCCATGGCGCGAGCCGCGGAGCAGCGAGCAACTGACGGTAGATGAACCGCGCATGGTCGATGGAAAAAAACATCCCGCCCAGGCCACCCGTCTTCAGGACCTCTACGTCGATGCCCTCTGGAAGCACGGTCACCTGGCCTCCGCCGACGAGACGCTCCTGTCGCGCTTGCGTGAGCAATGCTTCGCCGATCGAGAGCAGTACGATCATGACGCCGACACCCAGACTGTAGCCGAGCAGCAGAAAGAGCGAACGCCAGGGACGCAACAGGAAGTTGCGAAGCGCCATCAGCGTGATCATCGCATCCTCTCGTCGACGATCATGCCGTCGCGCATGTGAACCACGCGTCGCGCGGCCTGCGCCAAGTCCTCGTCGTGCGTCACCACGACCAGCGTGGTTCCATCGCGATTCAACCGATCGAAGAGAGCAATCACTTCAGTGCCGGTGTGTGCGTCCAGCTCGCCCGTCGGCTCGTCGGCGAGCAAGAGTATCGGCCGGTTCGCGAGCGCTCGGGCAATCGCGACTCGCTGCTGTTCACCCCCCGAGAGCTCCGTCGGACGATGATGCGTGCGCTCGGCAAGACCGACATACGACAGCAGCTCGCGCGCACGCGCGCGGCGCTCGGCCTTTCCCGATCCGGCTTCCGACATCGGGAGCTCGACGTTTTCGCTCGCCGTGAGAGCCGGCATGAGATAGAAGCGCTGAAACACGAATCCGATATGACGCAGCCGGAAAAGCGTCGCCTCGCGATCCGACAGCCCTGCAATGCGCTGACCGCCAATGTTCAGCGAGCCTGACGAGGGCTCGTCGATGGCGCCAAGCAGGTTCAGGAGCGTCGACTTGCCACACCCCGACGGTCCGACAATCGCGACGTACTCGCCTGGTCGAATGTCGATGGAGACGCCGCGGACAGCGTGAACGACGCCGGCTGACATCGCGTATTCGCGACGCAGCTCGCGCGCTGAGACGAGCACGCCATCATCGCTCACGCGACCGCCTCCTCACGCAACGTGCTCGCAATCGGGAGCGATGCGCCGCGCCACGCCGGGTAGATGCCGGCGAGAATACCACTTGCCGCGAGCAGCCCAAGTGCAATCCACGCGTCACGTGGTTGGAACAGGAAGAAGCTGATTGCCTCCGGCAGGCCGGGAAATGCCGCGAGGATCGAGTTCAAATATTGGGCGGTGACGAGACCCAGGCCGAGCCCCGCGACCGCGCCGGCAACCATGATGACCGTGCCCTCGATCAGTATCTGCTCAACGATCCGAAGGCGCCGGAGCCCGATGGCGCGCATCACAGCGATCTCACCAAGCCGCTCATTCACCGAGACGGTGACCAGTGTCGTGACGAGCAGAAAGCCGACACCCAAGCTCACCGTGCCAAGGATGAACGCCAGTTGCCTGAAGTAGCTCAGACGTTGCTCCACCTGTTCGATCGCGGTCGCTGTCGAGATCGCACTGACAACCGGTATCTGGCGATCGATTGCCTGACGAGCCGCCTCGACGTTCGAGCCCTCTCGCAGCCGGAGCATGATGAGCGAAACGCGATCGTTTTGTTGGGGTCCTTCCATCGCTTGCAGCGATGGCAGTGGCAGAGTAACGGCACGCTCTCCAGCGGCCAGATAGATAAAGTGAACACGCCCAACGACTCGCACGGTGCGCTGTCCAGTGAAGCCACGGAGTTGCGGATCAAAGCCAGCCGCGACGCGAATCGTATCGCCGATCCGCGCGTCCAAAGCCGTCAGTAGCGCGTCGTTCGCGGCCAGCTCGCCATCAGCGACCGGCGCGCGTCCCTCGAGCAACTTGTAATCGCCTTGCACGGGGGCGAGCGTCCCGAGGGCAGCAGCGCTGAGCGACGCCGTGCCGCGTTCGACATGCAGCTGCGCACCCAACACAGGACTCACGGCAACGACGTCGGGGCGAGCGTACAACTGCGCAACGATCGAAGCCGCACCGGGAATGGTCGCGTCGGTGTCGAACGGCAGGGTGCCGCGAGGCGCGAGCCGGATCTGAAATCCCTGTGCCAGGAGCAGCGAACGAAAGGATACGCGCATCCCCGACGCGAGCATGACCATGTCGAGCAGCATCGCGGCGGAGATTGCGACGCCGACGATGGCGAGGAGTGTCCGTGCGCGATGCCTGACGAGTGAAGCACGAGCAAGGGCAAGAATCACGACGGTTTCAACGCCCGAAAAGCGAGAGCGGTGGCCGTCGCACGAGACGCTGTGCGGCCAGCCAACCCGCGCCCACGCCGAGCGCCAGCGAGAGAACCACGGCGATGGCGATCGTCTCTCCCGTAACGAGCGAAAACGTCAGCGGTGTACGGTAAACGCGCCGGTAATGCCAGTTCACGTACGCCGACACGACGCCGCCGATCGCCACGCCCGCAATGCTTCCGCACGCGGCAATGAGCGCGGATTCGAGCAAAACGCTGCGCACGATCGTTCTCGCCGAAATGCCGATCAGCCGCAACGCCGCTACGTCTCGTCTGCGCTCGTCCACCTTCAAGAGCATGATGCACAGCAGGAACACCGCGCTGGCCACGATCGTGATGATGCCGATCGCGCGGTGAAATCGGCTGACGACGAGAAAGGTTGTCGAGCTTTCGACCGCTATTTCGCGAGATGAGTAGGCACGAAACCCAAACGCCGACGCATCGATGGCTCGAAGCGCGCTGTCCGCGCCGGCGTTACCGCGCGTCGCAACCGCGAATCGCTCCACGCGCTCATCGTAGCCAACGAGATGTTGTAGCTGGTCGAGATGGACGCGTATCCGGTAGCCACCACGCGCTACCTCCGAAGGGTCGGTGGCTCGCTTGACGAACGCGGAGACGACAACGGTGTCACCCGAATGACCCGGTGTCGCCGTGAGAACCAACGTGTCGCCAATATGGACGCCGGCATCCTGCGCGAGCCGCTCGTCGATCGCGACAGTTCGCGGCGGATGGCTCGGCGGAAATGAATCGATCGATTGTGTGGCGAGGAGCAGTGGAATGAGCAGGAGCATTCCGAAAGGTGCTAGGTAATAGGTGCTAGGTGCTAGAAGAACATCGGAGCCTCTAGGACCTAGGACCTAGCACCCATCACCCAGCACCCAGCACCCAACCAACACCGCACCGGCGCATTCGCCGCGTCAGTCGGCTCGGCGGCGTGTCCAGGTAGCGGTGTCCTTGAGTGCCGCTCGCGTCTCTTCGAGCGAGTATGAAGGCCGGCGTAGAACGCCGAGTCCTCGTCGAAGCAGCAGCGCCGCAACAGCCAGCTCGATCAGGCCGGTGACGACGGCGCCCACCCACATGTGGCCCGCGGCGAGTCGCCCGATCAGCGTGACGAGAAAGAGTGTGAGCGCTACGAGCATCACAATGGCAATACCGAATGCAACGGCCAGCTGCACCGCGCCCTGGCCGGCGCGATGGACACTCTCCTTCATCTCGAGCTTGGCGAGCCGAACCTCGTCCGCGACGAGGCGCTTCGAGTCTTCACCCAGCTGACGTATCAGCTCGGGAATCCCCGTGTCGGGGTCGACCGAAATTCTCTCACTGGCCACGCGCTGACTCCGTTGGTGCATCCGCGGTGGAGCCGGGCAATCTTCGTTCCCGCGACCTGCCGAAAGCGATGCTACGCCTCGCGCTTGCGACGAGCCTCGACGAAGATCTGCGCCGCCAGCGCCGGACCGATCGCGCGCTCTCGATCCGCTCGGAGCGCACGAACGCGCATGCCGGCTTGCCGCACGATATGCAGTGTGATCGGTCCGTCGAATGGCGCTCGCGCCGTGACGCGTACGTCGGCGCCTGGAGTGATGCCGAGCTCCCCGAGATATCGGAGACGTTCTGGATCACGATCTCCAACCTGGCGAATTCGTACGACCTCACCGACGGCGACGTCAGCCAGAGAGACGAGATCAGGCACATCGAGAATGCCCTCGCGGGTTGGTATCGGTGCGCCGTGCGGATCGGTTGTCGGCTCGCCAATCGCCGAAGCCATCCGATCGATGAGCTCGTCCGAAGCGGCGTGCTCCAACTCCTCTGCCTCCTGGTGAACTCGATCCCATGGATAGCCGAGCGCTTTGGCGAGGTAGGCTTCGATGACGCGGTGTCGTCGTATGGTCCGGAGCGCGGCCCGCCGTCCTGCCTCCGTGAGCCGCACTCCGCGGTACCGCTCGTAACTGATCAGGCCCTGCTCGGCGAGCCGGCGCAGCATGCCGGTCACCGACGCCGGAGCAATACCCAGGACCTGTGCGATTTCATTGGTACCGGCGACGCCGGGAGATGTCGTTCCCGAACCCGCACCCTCGATCTCGTAGATGGTCTTTAGATAATCCTCAACCGGCGCCGTGAGCGCATGAATTGCCTTCACGGCGCTCATGCGTCGGCTCCCGGCGGTGTCGGACGGTGGCTGCTCTCCGGTGCTGCCGACACGGATGCGCGCGGGCCGGATAACCGGCGCTCGCCACGGACGAGCAAGACCGGAATGCGCGAGATGTGCCTCACCTCGTTGGCGACGCTGCCGTACAACAAGTCCTGGAGGAAGCGGTGCCCATGCGTCGACATCGCAATCAGATCGCATCCTTCACGCAGTGCTGCTTCGGCGATCTCGGCGCCCGGATTCCCCGCCGCGAGAACGCACTCGGCCTCGATTCCTTCGGCCTCCAGTGAGCTTGCCACTTCCTCGAGGTACTCGCGGTCTTCACGCATCTCTTCGGATTCGCGCAGATGCAGTTGGCGCACGTTCCGTGCTGCCCAGCCGTCCGCGACGTGGATCAGCACGAGCGATGCGCCGCAATGACGCGCGAGCTTTCGCACGTGAGTCAGAATCGACTCATCATACGGCGTGTGCTCCAACGGAACGAGAATGCGCTTGTACATGGGATGCGCTACTCCTCGTCAGGCATCAGCTGCCAACGCCACGGAATGTCAGCACGAGCAGCCATGCGTTCAGCGCGGCGATCGTCACCGCGACGGCGTACGCGAGGAACTTCAACCATCCTCGGTTCACGAAAGCGCCCATCTTCGCACGTTCCGAGGTGAAGCGCACGAGCGGGAACACCGCAAAAGAGAGCTGCAGGCTCAAGATGACCTGACTGAAGACGAGCAGCTTCGCCGTCCCGCTTTCGCCGTACAAGATAGCCGTTACCACAGCGGGAACAATCGCGATTGCCCGTGTGATCAGACGACGCACCCAGGGCCGTAGTCGGATGTGCAGAAACCCTTCCATCACGATCTGGCCGGCCAGGGTTCCCGTGAGCGTCGAATTGAGGCCGGACGCGAGCAATGCGAGCGCAAATACCGCGCTCGCGCCCGCGCCGAGCAGAGGCGTCAACAGCTTATAGGCATCCTGAATCTCGGCGACGCTCGTATGGCCGCGCGTATGGAACGCGGCGGCGGAGACGATGAGTATCGCCGCGTTGATGAAGAGCGCAAAAGACAGCGCAATCGTCGAATCGACGAACGCGTACCGCACCGCTTCTCGGCGCCCGGCCATCGTCTCCGCATAACGACGCGTTTGAACGATCGACGAATGCAAATAGAGATTGTGGGGCATCACGGTGGCACCGAGAATGGCGATCGCGATGTACAACATTTTGCGATTTCGAATGATCTCCGGGTCGGGAACGAATCCCGCGGCAACGCCCGAGAAATCCGGCTTCGCCCGAATGATCTCGAATAGGAAGCAGAGGCCAATCGTCGCCACCAACGAAACGACGAGCGCCTCGAGCAGACGAAATCCCTTGTTCTGCAGATAGAGCACGAGCAGTACGTCGAGCGCGGTGAGGATCACGCCCCACGTGAGCGGAAGCCCGAACAGCAGATTCAGCGCGATCGCCGCACCGATGACTTCTGCCAGATCGCAGGCAGCGATGGCGATCTCGCAGAGCACCCAGAGCGCGAAGCTGGTGGGTTGCGAATAGTGATCGCGGCAGGCTTGTGCCAAGTCGCGGCCGGTGACGATGCCGAGCTTGGAGGCGAGCCCTTGGAGGAGGACCGCCATGAGGTTCGAGAGCAGAATCACGCTCAACAGCGTGTATCCGAACGCCGAGCCACCGGCGAGATCAGTGGCCCAGTTCCCTGGATCCATGTACCCGACGGCGACGAGATATCCGGGACCGGCGAACGCGAGGATCTTGCGCCACCAACTCCCGTCGACAATCGGGACGCTTCTATAGACCTCGGCGAGGCTGGGCGCGACGCGAGCGCGACGCCACCCATGCTCGGGTGTCACCGTGCTGGGTTTGGTCTTGGGAAGCGGTTCAGGGAGTGACAATGGGGTGTGTAGGAGCTGGTGACTGTGTGTCAGCGGCTAGAGTTAGGTTTACCTAATATTTTCTTGAGGGCGAGTTAACGCAAGGGGGACGGGCAACGGAGTTTCGGCGAGGGGAGCGGGAGCGCGGGCGACCAGCACGTGCGACTCCAAATAGGTCGAATCTGACCGTGCGAGGTGCAGATTCCTCGCTGCGCTCGGAATGACTGCCCGACCCCGTTCCCCGTCCCCCGGTCTTGCGCTTCCGCCAAGTTAGTCGAATAATTAATTAGCTCAGCTAAGTACTTTTCACCGTCGCCGGAGGGTCTCATGTCAACGATTTCACCGCCCGCCGCCACCATGTCTGCCGAACTCTCGCTCTCGCGCATCGGCCAGATCGCGATCGTCGTGAAAGACGTGGAACGCGCGACCGCGTTCTATCGCGACGCGCTCGGTATGCGCTTCCTGTTCGCGTTCCCCGGCCTGGCGTTCTTCGATTGTCAGGGCATTCGGATCATGCTGAGTCGCCCGGAGAAGAAGGAATTCGATCATCCGAGCTCGATCCTGTACTTCCGCGTCGACGACATACAGAGCGCGTATCAAGCGCTGCGCGAGCGTAAGGTCTCGTTCGACGACGAGCCGCACATCGTCGCGCGCATGCCCGATCACGACTTGTGGATGTGCTTCTTCCGCGACCTCGACGAGAATGTCTTCGGGTTGATGGCGGAAGTGTCGAAGAACTGAGAGCAGAGAGTCGAGAGTAGAGACTCACGCCACTCTCTACTCTCCTACTCTCTGCTTCTACCCGCTCAGATACTCCAAAAACTGCCTCAGCACGCGCTCCGTCAAGCCCCACACGGTGTAGGCGCCGTGACGGAACGCTGTCACCTGGCGTTCGCCGTAGCCGCGGACCGAGACCATTGCCGTTCCCCAGGCGGCGCGCTCGCGTAACGCGGCGAGCGGCACCCAGAACGCTTCCGCCACCTCCGAGCTTTGCACGATCTCCAACTCGGGCTTCACGACAGCGACGTACGGCCTAACGATGATGGGCGGTAGTGTCGGCGTTCGCGGGCTGATGTCGTCGAGCGCGCCGAGGACGCGCCCATCGCGTGCGAGATCGACGCCCGTCTCCTCCCACGTCTCCCGAATCGCCGTCTGCTCGAGGTCATGATCGCCCGGCTCCATGCGCCCGCCCGGACATGCGACGTGGCCGCTCCATGGATCGCCCTCCGCCTCGGCGCGCTTGATCATCAGGAGCTCGGGATCGGCGTCTGGACCGGCGCCAGGACGAAGCACGAGCGCAATCGCCGCGAGGCGTCGCGATCCGTCGTCCGCGTTGATCGCCACGCCCGGGCGAGCCGCGAGCGCCGACCGCAGGCGGCGAACGTCAGGCAACTCCAGAAGGGCCTCGATCGACGTCACGGCTTCCACGATGAGCGGCTACTCAACTCTCGACGTCACCGCCGAGGGAAGCCCAGTCGCGAAAGCCGCCGGCCAGCGACTCGACCTCGCGATATCCCATCTGTTGCAGCGTGTCAGCCGCGAACGCTGACCGATTGCCGTTGGCGCAATAGATCACTACGCGCTTCTGGCGCGGGACGAGTCCTTCGATCTTCGTCTCCATTGAGCCGCGTGGCAGATGCACGGCGCCAGGAATCGTCCCGAGATTCACCTCAGGCTGCTCGCGGATATCGAGAAAGACGACGTCGGGATTGGAGCTCTTCAATGCGATGGCCTCTCGCGCCGAGATTTCTCGGACGCGTGCCCGCGCTTCGTCGAGAAGCTGCTGTCCCGTCTTGTATGGTTGCATTTGAAACTGCGTGTGTTTACCGGAGTGGAGTAGGCACTGCGCGACTCCATCAAACTCCCTGCAAGATACGCAACGATCGTTCGTCCGCGTCGAGCTCCGCGTCCGCACCAAGCGGAATCGTCCACTGATCCGCGATGTGGCCAATGGGAGCACCCACGATGCACGGTACCTTCAAGAGCTCCGAAATCTCGCCGAGGACGCTCTCGAGTGTGCGCCTGCCGAGACTTTCTTCCGGCGAATCGGTGGGAATGTCCGTGAATTGGCCGAAGACGATGCCGCGGCACTGAGGCAAATCACCGGCAAGGCGAAGCTGCGTGAGCATACGGTCAACTCGGTACACGGCTTCGCTCACATCCTCGACGACGACAATTGTGTCGCGATAGTCAGGCTTGTATGGCGTTCCGGAGAGTGCGCAGAGTAGAGCGAGGTTGCCACCAACGATTCGGCCGCGCGTGCGTCCACCGTACAGCGTCGCTGCACTCTCGGCGGCTCCGCACGAATCGTCGCCGGCCAGCGCGCGCTCGAGCGACGCACGAGAGAACGGCGTGAGCTGTGCTCGCGCTGTTGGACCGTGAAACGTCACGAGCTCACAACGCGTCGACATGGCCGCATGCAAAGCAGTGATGTCGGAATATCCAATGAGTGG
This sequence comes from Gemmatimonadaceae bacterium, assembly GCA_035280125.1. Taxonomy (GTDB): domain Bacteria; phylum Gemmatimonadota; class Gemmatimonadetes; order Gemmatimonadales; family Gemmatimonadaceae; genus AG2. The sequence goes on from DATEGN010000563.1 coordinate 13,946, forward strand.
TTTTGGCCGACGGCGCACGGCTGCGTAGTCGATGTGATCGAGAATGCGCATCGCCCCGTAGCCACCACGCGCGCACCATACCGCATCGATCGCGTCGTCGGTTAGTGCGGCATTGAGATCCGAAAGCCGATCGCTGTCCGAGCCAGCGAGATAGCCTGTGCGCGCGAGCACGTGCGCGCCGACGACAGGCTCGCATCCAAGCGCGCGCACATTCTCCTGCGCGCGAGCGAGATCACCGTCGCCGCGCAGTGGCCCCGCAGGCGCCACGAGCGCGACACGCGCGCCGGCGCGAAGAGTGGGCCGACGCATCAGTCGAGGCCGGCGCTGCGCGCTTGCGGCGCAATCGATCTGAATGGTCGTGCTCGTGTCACGCGACGCAACGTAGGCCGTGTCGACCATAGGGTCAACTCGTGATGAACGAGCTCAAATGGCACTGGAACTGCGCAATCGGGCGCCAACCGGCGCAATCCTGCTCGTACCGTAGAGCGCCGGAGGTTCATCATACTCGGAGGATGCACACGATGGCCGACCAAAAGGACAATCTCAACAAAGGTTCGAGTGGCTCGTCAGGCAGCTCGAATAGCGACTCGCTCTCGGGCGGACAGTCTGGTAAGAGCGCGAGCTCTGGCAGCTCGAGCTCTGGAGGCTCCTGGCAGCAGAGCCGCACCGATCGTGGCAATCAGGGTGATCAGGGCATTGGTAGCTCCGCGACCCGCGGTCGCCAATCGGACGGCGACATGACGGATCCGGATCTGGACGACGATCAATCGACCGGCCGCAGTGGCAGCGGCTCGTCAGGCAGCTTGGGCTCGTTCGGCAGCGGCTCGTCGAAGCCAGGCAGTTCGAGTGGATCGAGCGGCGGCTCGTCGGGATCCAGCGGCGGTCAGAGCGGCCAAGGTGGTCAGTATGGCCAGAGTGGAAAGAGCGGCCAGACTGGACAGAGCGGCCAGAGTGGGCAAAGTGGACAGAGCGGCCAGAGTGGCTCCAGCGGCAGCTCCAACCGATAGTCTCGTATCTAAAAACAAGACGAGGGGGCGCCCGCG
>DATEGN010000564.1:0-22836 GCA_035280125.1 Gemmatimonadaceae bacterium
CTCACCGATCGAGTCGAGCGAGGCAGGGCGCTTCTCACCAGTGTCGCGCCTAACCAGCAACGCCTGGTTCTTATCGAGGTCCTTGGGCCCGATCTCCATCCGCAGAGGTACGCCGCGCAATTCCCACTCGTAGTACTTCGCTCCTGGCTTGATGCCCTGACGTGCATCGAGATGTACCCGCAAGCGCCCCGGATCGCGCCGCTCCCAGTCGGTGAGCGTTGCAAGAATCTGGGTCACCGCCTCGAGCACACGTCCGCGCTCTTCGTCGGTGCGGTAGATCGGCACGACGACGATCTCCGTCGGGGCAAGCAGGGGGGGAATGCGAAGGCCCTTGTCGTCGCCGTGCGTCATAACGAGTCCGCCGACGAGACGCGTCGAAACGCCCCAACTCGTGTTCCAGGCGAACTCCATGCTTCCGGACTCCGCCTGAAACTTCAGATCAAAAACTTTTGCAAAGTTCTGTCCAAGATTGTGCGAGGTGCCTGCCTGCAGCGCCTTGTTATCCTGCATCATCGCCTCGCAGGCGTATGTGCGCAGCGCGCCGGCGAACCGCTCCGAATCCGTCTTCTGGCCGGTGATGACGGGCATTGCCATCCAGCCTTCCATGAAGTCGCGATACAGTCCCAGGATCTTGCGCGCCTCCTCTTCGGCTTCGTCGTGCGTGGCATGCGCCGTGTGTCCCTCTTGCCAGAGGAATTCGAGCGTGCGTAAGAACAATCGCGTTCGCATTTCCCAACGCACGACGTTCGCCCACTGATTGATGAGCAGTGGGAGGTCTCGGTAGCTCTGCACCCACTTCGCGAACATCGAGTAGATGATCGTCTCCGACGTGGGCCGAACAATCAGCGGCTCCTCGAGCTTCTTGCCACCACCGTGGGTGACAACTGCGGTTTCGGGCGCGAAGCCTTCTACGTGTTGCGCTTCGCGATGAAGGAAGCTCTCTGGAATAAAGAGCGGGAAGTACGCGTTCTTATGTCCCGTTTCCTTGAACATGTCGTCGAGCGCGCGCTGCATGCGCTCCCAGATGCCGTAGCCGCTGGGACGGATGACCATGCACCCGCGCACGGGCGAGTAATCCGCGAGCTCGGCGCGGAGTACGACTTCGTTGTACCAGCCGCTGAAGTCTTCCGCGCGCGTTGTGAGTTTCTTCTCTTCTGCCATGTGCTAGATCGGTAGTACTAACCAGTGTCTTTTGAATCGCGAATGAGATCGACGAGGCTCGCGAGCGTCTTCGGCATCGGTGCAAACCGCTCGACGAGACTCGTGCCTGCACCTTCGACAGGCTGCACCTCGTCGAGTGCGATCGCGCCATCCTGGCCAACCGTAACGAAGTACGTCGCTCCCGCGGAGAACGCGGCCTTGCGTTGCTTGCTCAGCGTTTGCGTTCGCAGCGCGTACTCGACCGACGCGCCCGCGCGCCGTAGAGCCGTCGCGACGCGCATGACGTCACGAAGATCACCGTTCTCCGCCGCGGCGACCCAATAGTCCGGCTCCCCGATCGGCGCATCACTCAAACCGCGCGCACGGAGCAGCTCGCCGAGCACCACGTCCCCCATACCGAAGCCCAGTGCGGGCAGATCGACGTCGCCGAGCGACTTGAGCAAGTTGTCATAGCGACCGCCGCCGCAAATAGCGCGAAACTCTCCCTGGGCATCGAAGAGCTCGAAGACGATGCCGGTGTAGTACGCCAGACCGCGCACGATCGACAGGTCGAGCTGAACCCAGTCGGCGACGCCGAGATCTTCGAGATAGGAGTAGTAGCGTTCGAGCTCGGCGATGCGATCGGCGACGGCAGGCGTGTCGCCATAGGCGGCACGCAGCGCGTCCAGCGTCACGCCTTCCATCAAATGGAAGAGTGCCTCCTGCGACTCCTTGCTCACGCCGAGCGCCGCGAGCTTCTCCGCCGAAATCTCCCGCGGCTGTCGCTCGATCTTGTCGATTACACCGAAAACATCGGCCAGCTTCTCTTCACCGACGCCGAGACGTTCGAGCAGCGCCCGCAGCAGCCTGCGGTCGCTCACACGCGCTCGAACATCATTCGGCGACAGACCAAACTCGCGCATGATATCGATCGCGACGGCAAGGAGCTCGGCGTCGGCCGTCACGTCTTTCTCGCCAATGATGTCGACGTTGAGCTGAAAGTGCTCGCGAAGCCGTCCCTTCTGTTGGCGCTCATAGCGAAACAGCTGCGGCAACGAAAACCAGCGTACAGGCTTTCGCAACGCATTCGCTCTGGCGGCAACCATACGTGCGAGAGTCGGCGTCATCTCGGGACGCAGTGCCACCTCTCGCTTTCCCTTGTCGGCAAAGTTGTACAATTGCCCAACAATCTCGTCGCCACTCTTCTTGGTGTAGAGCTCGAGGGCCTCGAGCGGTGGACCATCGTATTCAACGAATGCGTAGCGACGCGCGATCTCGCGCCAGATACGCGCGATATAGGCGCGCTGGGCGAACTCGGCGGGGTAGAAATCGCGAAAGCCGGGCAGGGCGCCTTGAGCCATCCGTACAAACTACCGGGACTCGGGAGATTGCTGCAAGCGAGCCATCGCGTCGCCGACCGTATGAAAAGACCCAGTGACGAGCGTGGTTTCCCCGATTGCTGAAGCACGCGCCAGTGCTGCCGCGAAGTCGACGATCACTTCCGATGAGACGGATTGCTCAACCGCGAAGCGTTGCACCGCCTCGAGGTCCCAGAGGCGATTGGGCGGCGCAGTCGGAGCAAGCGTGAAAACGAAATGCGACACGCGAGGCGCCAGATTCAGCAACATGGCTCGCCAGTCCTTGTCGGCGAGAACGGAAAAGAGCGCGACGACTGGCTCGTCTGGCCGCACACTGGCGAGCGTTTCTGCCAGTACGAGCGAGCCCTCGGGGTTGTGTGCGACGTCGAATATGTAGCGTCCCTGCCGTTCGAAGCGACCGGCAACGCGAACGTGCGCCAAAGATCGCGTTGCCTCGCGTAGCGTCGTCGCGTAAGGCGCGCCCGCCGCGTCGAGGAGCACGAGTGCGAATGCGACGTTTTCCGCTTGGTGTTTGCCGGCGAGGGGCGTCGTCAGGCTCGCTCGCGTGTCGAACGCCGCAAAGTCGAATGTCGTGCCTTGCGGACCGATCTCGACGTTGCTGATCGAACACTCTTCGGCGACAATGCGTACCGTTGATGCTCCTGCCTTGCGAGCATCGCGAGCGAGAACCTCACGCAGCGACCGATCACCTTCGCCAACGACTGCTGGTCGGCCGCGTTTGTAGATGCCGGCCTTCTCGGCAGCGATCTGTTCGAGCGTATTGCCAAGATATTCGGTATGGTCGTAGTCGATTGTCGTCACGCCAGCAACGATCGGGTCGATGACATTCGTCGAATCGAGTCGCCCACCGAGTCCGGTCTCGATCACCGCGACGTCCACCTTCGCGCGAGCAAAATGCGCGAAGGCGAGCGCCGTCGTTGCCTCGAAGAACGTCGCGCCAATCGATTCGATGAGCGGAGTCCAGCGCTCGACGAACTCGGTGACCTCATCCGCGGAAATGCACGCGCCGTCAACGACGATGCGCTCGCGAAAATCCACGAGGTGTGGCGACGTGTATGCGCCGACGCGCAGCCCCTTCGCGCGCAGCAGCGCGTCGGCCGTCGCTACGCTACTTCCCTTCCCATTCGTGCCCGCGATGTGAATCGATGGGAAGGATCGATGCGGATCGCCAAGAGTTGCGAGAAGCGCGACCGTTCGCTCGAGTCCGAATTTGAATGGCCCCGTTGTGCGGGCAAACAGGTACTCGAGCGCCTGAGCGTAGCGCGCGTCTTCGGCGTCGCGCGCCGGCAAGGATACCGGCGTGGGAGCAGTGGTCAGGACGCGGCCCACCCCGTCGCCGCCGGCCGTCCGGACATGTGCCGCAGCAGCTGACCTACCGTGCGTTTGAGATTACGCCGATGAACAACGGAATCGAGCATCCCGTGCTCGAGCAAGAATTCCGCCGTCTGGAATCCATCGGGTAAATCCTGGCCGAGCGTCTGCTTGATCACGCGCGGTCCAGCGAAGCCGATCACCGCGCCTGGTTCGGCGAGAATGGCGTCGCCAAGCATGGCGTAGCTCGCGCTCACTCCTCCGGTGGTCGGATTCGTGAGGATCGAAATGTATGGAATACGGCGCTCGGCAAGCATCGCGAGAACCGCGGAGACCTTTGCCATCTGCATAAGCGACAGCACGCCCTCCTGCATACGCGCGCCGCCCGACGCCGAGATTACAATGAGTGGAAACTTGCGCTCGAGCGATCGTTGGGCGAGGCGGGCAATCTTCTCGCCGACGACCGATCCCATCGAACCGCCCATGAACGCGAAGTCCATGACCCCAATGTTGACGGGCAATCCGTCGAGCGTCCCGTAACACGCGAGCAAGGCATCGGCGTCGCCCGCATTGGAAAGCGCCTTCTTGAGTCGCTGCGGGTATTCGGGAAACGAGAGCGGATCGGCCGATTTGAGGTCGACCTCGAGCTCCTCCATCGTGCCTTCGTCGAGTAGCAGCGTGCAGTACTCGTGTGCCCGAATGCGACGATGATAATCGCAGCTGGGGCAGACGTTGAAGTTGCGTTCGAACTTCTCACGGATGTCGGTGTGCCCACACGCTTCGCACTTCTCCCAAACGTCAGCGGGAATCTCGAGCCGATCGCGTCGAGGTTGGCGGGGCTTTTTCTCCTTCTTGAACCAGGCGGCCATGCCCGAAAGGTGTAGGGGCCGGGCAAGGGTCGGTAGGGGCTGCAAACTTCATGAGCGAAAACACGGCTCTCCCAAGAGTTCCCAGGGCTCATGGGACGCGAATGCCGCGAATTGTGAGGCGAATCCAACCCCGCGCACTTGAGTGCCTATGCGCCTTGCCAGCAGAACTTGGACCTTGTCAAAGACAAACTGCTGAGAACAAAAACAGTCAGTCGGACGCGAGAGGGGAGATCAAAATTGTCTCGATTGGATTCGCTCATGATTCGTGTTATTCGCGTCCCAAAAGCCCTGGGCGTTCCAGGCGGATGCTCCCAAGAACGTACCCCGACTGGGTGCAAACAGGGGCCATGGTGCAATAGCGGTGTGCCGAGGGTGCTACATCCCAACCTGGCCAGTTCGCCCTCGGCCCTCGCTCGAGATGCGCACGAGAATTCCAATCGCGAGCCAGCTCGCGAGCATGAACGATCCGCCGTAGCTGAAAAACGGCAGCGGAATGCCGGTGATGGGCATGAGATTGATCGTCATGCCGATGTTCTCCAGCACGTGCACGAGCCAACTCGAGAGTAGACCAAACGCAATGAGACTACTGAACGAATCGTTTGCGCGCTCGGCAATTCGTACAACTCGCAAGAACAGCGCGAGAAAGAGCATGATGCCGAGCGTGACACCGATGAAGCCCAGCTCTTCGCCAACAACAGCCCAAATGAAATCCGTGTGCTGAGCGGGAAGGAACGCGAGACGCTTCTGCGGCCCCTCCAAGTAGCCTTTGCCGAACCATCCGCCGGATCCGATCGCGACTTGCGATTGGATCACGTGATAACCGGAGCGTCGCGGATCGACTGAGGGGTCGAGAAACACTCGCAGTCGGTTCTGCTGATATGGCTGCAGCCGCTCCCAGAGAATCGGCGCGACGACACCCATGAACACGTTCGCGGTGGCGAGAATGACGCCCTCGACCACGTACGGCTTATACCAGATCAACAGCGCGATGAACAAACAGAACCACGACGCCCAAACGCTGGTGCTAAAGGCGAGAATCAAGCTCACCACCGGACTCGCGATCAGCACGAGCAAGCGCCACTCGACGCCGGCCCAGAAAAGCATCCCGAAAAAGATGCCGACGAAGACAATGCCGGTGCCAAGGTCCGGCTGCTTCATGATGAGCGCCCAGGGAATGCCGACGATGAGTCCTGGCCTCCACAGGTCGAGCATCGACTTCGGCGCGTCGCGATTCTTCGAGAGCACGAGCGCGAGCATCATCACCACTGCAAGTTTCGCGAATTCGGCGGGCTGTCCCAGCCGGTGACCAGCAATCGTCAACCAGCCCTTCACGCTCGCCGCAGTTCCCGCCCCCGATCCGAAGCCGGGAATGAGGACGACGAGCAGCAACACAATCGAGAACCAGTAGAGCGGCACCGTGAGCCACTCGATGAGTCGCACGCTGGCGCGGCTGATCGCGTACGCTGAAGCGACGGAAAGGACAAACCAGACGATCTGCGCCCGATATGCTCTACTGACGTAGGTCATCGCGTCGGTCTGGCCCGCCGAATACACGGTTGCAATGCCGAAAACCGACAACGCGAGCGCGATCAGCACCAATGGCCAATCCACATTGATTCGGCGCGTTGTCACGAAGTCTTCCTCATGCCGTACGCACCTCCATCAACGGACGCAGCAGCGCAACGGCGAGCACGCCGGCGACCGCTGTCATGGCCGCAGAGAGCGACGACCAGACGACGATTTGCATCAGTAGCTCGGCGCCGTGCATCCGATGCCCCACGACAATGAAGATCAGATCAAAGATCCACTTGCCGAGAAAAATGAAGAAGCCATTCAGCGGCAAATTGTCGGCGAAGAAGACAGCTTTGAGCCACGACGCACCGAAACCGACGATCGACATCCCGAGTGCTGCGGCACCAAAGGCACCGGGCGAGAGGGAGTCGGACACCAGGCCAAGCGCGAAGCCAAACAGCGCGGCCAGACCAGGCCGCATTCTCACCGCGCCAAAGATCAACGCGATGATCAGGAAATCGATGGAGGTGTTCCACGCGAGAAGTGGACGCACCGTGTAGTGCAGCACGATCAGGATCGCGCAAATGACGGCGGTTCGTACGGCGTTCCAGGTCATCAGGGACGATGCGTCGTAGTGTCGCGACGTGTCGTGTCGCGTCGGATAGAATCGCGGCGAATGGAATCACGACGCGCGGAATCACGACGCGCGGAATCGCGACGAATGGAGTCGCGTCGCGCTGCCTCACGACGTGCAGCACGCGCAGCGCGAATGGAATCGGCGCGAGCGACGCTGTCTTTTTGCGCCGCGCTGCGCTTCGCTGAGTCAGACAGTGCTGACGAGTCTGCCGCTGGATGCAAAGGTGTCACTTTCCGCATCGAGTCCGCGGCCGCTCGCCTCGCAGAATCAGCCGCCGCGCGACGCGCGACGGAGTCGCCGGCGCTGACGATACTCCGCGTCGCCGAGTCGACGCGCGGGATCATCTGCCAGACATTGTCCATCTTCTGCCCCGAACGCTGCGACGTCAGCACCATCACCGCGTTCACCTTTGCGGGATTCACGGACGGCTGGAGCAAGTACGTCCGCGACCATCCCTCCGGCGTCTTGAGCTCGCGGAGCACCGATCCGATTGGAATGCCGCGCGGGAAAGTGCCGCCAAGGCCCGATGTGTAGATCATTGTTCCAGCGGGCAACGCGATGCGGAAGGGCACGTTATGCAGTTCGAGGAGATATTCACCATTCCCGCCAAGACTCTGCTGCAGGTGTGGGTAAACGATGCCGAACGCAGTACCGTCTCCCGACATCGCGCTCGCCCGAAAGTCAGGGTGCGAGAAAAGAATGGCGATGCTGATCGTCGGATCCGCGGTCTGCACGATGCCGACCACGCCTTCGGGGGAAACCACCGGGCTATAGACCTTGATCCCGGCGCGTGTTCCCGCGGTGAGCGTGAGGGTCGTGACGACGTCTTCGCGAACCGCGTTATGCACTGCCTCGGCTGGAACGAACCCCGTGTGCAACCGTGCGCCAAGGCCCAGCAGCTTGCGCAGCTCGTCGTTCTCGTTCTGCAGCGCAACCGCATTAAAACCGCGCATGACCGCTGAATCGAGCCGAGCCGTGCGTTCTTCGCTCAGCTGCCAGGCGGCGTGCCAGCGCTCGGCGTTGCTCTGCAGATTGACGAGCGGCGCGACGACTGAGCGCCGAAGCAATTCTGCCAATGGGTCGCGCATCTGCAGTGGCAAGACGAGCGCGACGGCCGCCGCAATGAGGCAGCCGATGAACAGAAGAAAATCGATGCGACTACTCAGTCGTGTGGCGCGTGCCACCTACCCTCCCTCTCCGTCAGGTGCTCAGGACCGACCAGTACTTCTCTTCGTCATCGAGGATCCGACCGGTGCCGCGCACGACGCACGTGAGCGGATCCTCGTCGACGTGGATCGGCAGGCTGGTTTCCTGGCTGAGAAGGAGATCGAGGCCTCGGATGAGGGCACCGCCGCCCGTCATAACGATACCACGATCGACAATATCGCTGGCGAGCTCGGGCGGCGTGATCTCGAGGGCCCGTCGCACCGCGTCGACAATCGCCTGGACTGGTTCCTGGATCGCTTCACGAATCTCACTCGAGTGCACCCGGACCGTCTTCGGAATGCCGGAGACGAGGTCGCGGCCCTTGACCTCCATCTCACGCTCCTCACCAACCGGCGCCGCGGACCCGATCTGAATCTTGATCTGCTCCGCCGTGGGCTCGCCAATGAGTAAGTTATAATTCTTTCGCATGAACTGGACAATCGACGTGTCCAGCTCGTCACCGCCCACGCGAATCGACGTATCACTCACGATACCGGAGAGCGCGATCACGGCGATCTCGGTCGTGCCGCCGCCAATGTCGATGACCATGTTGCCAGTCGGCGTCTCGACCGGCAGACCGACACCGATCGCCGCCGCCATGGGCTCGGCAACCATGAACACTTCCTTGGCGCCCGCACCTAACGCCGAATCGCGCACGGCACGCTTCTCCACCTCGGTGATACCAGACGGTACACACACGATGACTCGAGGTTTCACCTTGAAAAAGTGATTCTCGATGATCAGGGTGAGAAAATACCGAAGCATCTTCTCCGTCACGTCGAAGTCGGCGATGACACCATCTTTCATCGGCCGCACCGCGATCACGCCGTCCGGCGTTCTGCCGAGCATGCGCTTCGCCTCGAGGCCGACGCCTTTGATCTTTTTCGACTCTCGGTCGATGGCGACGACCGAAGGCTCGTTGAGAACGATGCCTTCGCCTTTGACATAGATGAGCGTATTCGCTGTGCCGAGGTCGACACCGATCGCATTCGCGGGAAAGAGCGATCCCGCTTTGAAGAAAGGCCAGCGCATCCAGTCGTCCGTTCAGTCGTCACTCGGCCGTCGGCGGAGCGATCGAACCGTGAGTAAGGGGAGGGAGAAGCGTTAAGGTAGTCGAGCTTGGAAGGCGTTACAAGGCGTTGGCATGACGCAACCTACGAGCGAGTCCATCGGTGAGGCTCGTCACACGAATTAGTAGTGGCATTGAGCAGGACGCGCGGCGCGAATTCGCGCAACGCGCGCGCTTCACGCGCGCGTTGCCGCTCGTTCGCTGACGCTCGAAGGAAGTTAGTCAACGAATTTCGTCGGATCGGTGAATGGCAATCCGAACGCGTCGGCGACCGCCTCGTACGTAACCTTGCCGTCCACCATGTTGAGGCCTTTGAGGAGCGCTTGATTGTCGCGCAGCGCCTTCTTCCAGCCTTTGTTCGCGAGCTGCATCGCGTACGGCAACGTTGCATTCGTGAGAGCCAGCGTTGACGTTCGTGGCACGCCGCCCGGCATGTTCGCGACGCCGTAGTGAATCACGCCATCGACGACATACGTCGGGTTCTCGTGCGTGGTCGGCTTCATCGTTTCGACGCAGCCGCCCTGATCGATGGCGACGTCCACGATCACCGAGCCAGTCTGCATCTTCGAAAGGTCCGCGCGACGAATCAGCTTCGGCGCCTTTGCTCCCGGAATGAGGACCGCCCCAACGACGAGATCCGCCGTCTCGACCTCGGAGAGAATGTTGTGTCGATTCGAGTGAATGAGGACGACATTTGCCGGCATCACATCCGACAGGTAGCGCAGTCGCTCGAGTGAAAGATCGAGGATCGTAACTTTCGCTCCCATTCCCGCGGCTATCTTCGCGGCGTTGATGCCGACGATGCCGCCACCGAGGATGACGACCTTCGCCGGAGCAACGCCCGGCACGCCGCCAAGCAATACGCCGCGCCCGCCGTAGAGCTTCTCGAGGTACTTGGCGCCTTCCTGGACGGCCATGCGGCCGGCAACCTCGGACATCGGTGTCAGGAGCGGCAATTCACGCGTCGGCAACTCGACGGTTTCGTACGCGATGCAGATCGCACCCGTGTCCATGTGCGCTTTGGTGAGCCGCTCGTCGGCCGCGAAATGAAAATATGTGAACACGACCTGGCCGCGACGAATGTGCTTCCACTCCGACTCGATTGGCTCTTTCACCTTCATGATCATCTCGCTGTCGCGCCACACAGCCGCGGCGTCGGGCGCGATCCTGGCGCCAGCGTTCGTGTACATCTCGTCGGCGAATCCGCTTCCGAGTCCCGCCCCCTGCTCGACCAGGACCGAGTGACCAGCTGCCACAAGCTGCTCCGCACCTGCGGGAACGAGTGCGATACGGTTTTCGTTCGTTTTGATTTCCCTTGGAACGCCGATTTTCATGGAATGAGTAATTCGTCAGATGTGAGCGGAAACGCGGAGCACTGTAAGCTCACCAGCGTGGACGCTGTTTTCAACTTGGCGGCTGATGACTGGTTGCTGGTGAAGCAACCACCAACCCACCAGCTACCAATCACAGCACCGGCGCTGGACCGAGACTGAAGACCGTCTGCAACTCGGGCGCGAAGAACTCACACGCCACGGTCGCGATGTCGTCTGGAGTAACCGCGTCAACGAGCGCGAGCGTTTCGTCGAGCGTCCGATAAGGCTCCCCGTACAGCTCGACTGCTGCCGCGCGGTACATGCGCGCACTGACGCTCTCCAGTGAGAGCGTCATTTGCCCCTTGAGCTGGGATTTGCCCATCTCGATCTCGCCGTGGGGCAACCCATTGCCCGCGACCTGCGCGAGCTCGTCGCGAATCACGTCGTAGGCGGCGCGCGCGCTGTCGGGCGATGTGGCGACATACACGCCGTGCATTCCTGCATCGGCGTAGAATTGCTGGAACGTGTACACCGAGTAGGCGAGTCCCAACTCCTCGCGAACGCGCTGAAAGAGCCGCGAGCTCATGCCGCCGCCGAGTAGCATGCTCAGCATCACGAGTGCGAAGCGTCGCGGGTCTGCATAACGTATCGCGCGCGTGCCGAGGATGAGGTGGGTTTGCGTACCCTCACGTTCGACGTGACGCGCCGTCGGCGCCGCGGCCGTCGCGGCCGGCGCCGACAAGAGCGAGGCTTCTCCCCTCGGCACGCTGGACCATCCTGTTCGTTCGAGGACATCGAGCAGCGCCGCGTGCTCGACGTTCCCCGCCGCGGCCACAACGAGTTGCGGCGGATGGTACGCGCGGCCATGCAGGTCCTTCAACGCCCGAACGCCGAGATGCCTAACGGTCTCGCGCGTCCCGAGAATCGAATACCCATAGGGATGCGGCGCCCACAGTGCCTCGTTATGCAGCTCGAAGACGAGATCGTCTGGTGTGTCCTCGACCATACCGATCTCCTCGAGCACGACCTTGCGCTCGAGTGTCAAATCACTCGAGCGAAGCAGCGGACGGAATACCATATCCGAGATCACGTCCGCCGCCTGCGTGAGATGCTCGTCGAGCACCCGCGCTTGATAGACGGTATGCTCGCGCGACGTATAGGCGTCGAGCGAGCCACCCAGCGCCTCGAGCTCGAGGGCAATCTGCTTCGCGCTCCGGCGTTCAGTGCCCTTGAACACCATGTGCTCGAGCAAATGCGAGACTCCCATTCGCTCGACCGGTTCGTGCACGGATGCGGCGCGCACCCATGCACCGAACGAGACTGACCGTACTCCCGGCATGTGCTCGGAGAGTACGGTCAGTCCATTCGGAAGTACGGTGCGCTCGAACTCGCGATCTGGCTTCGGTGGAACGCGGCTCACTGGCGTCGTGAACGTTCTCCGCCGCGACGTGGACGATCGCCCCGGCCGCCGCGTTCGCCCCGCTCTCCTCGACCAGCCTGGTCGGCGGCGCGCTCGACGGGCTCCCCGCCCTCACCATCGACGCCGCCCGAAGAACCGCCGGTGCCGGCGTCGCCATTCCCGCCGGCGTCGCCCGTGCTCTCAGGCTTGGGCAGGAGCGCCTTACGAGACAGCCGCAGCCGTCCCCGTTCGTCGCGCTCAATGAGCTTGACGCGAACGCGATCGCCCTTCTTTACGACGTCCTCGGTCTTTTCCGTTCGTCCGTGCTGCATCTCGGAAATGTGGAGCAAGCCTTCCGTACCCGGCATGATCTCGATGAAGGCACCGAACGGTGTCGTCGACTTCACCGGGCCTTCGTAGATCTCACCAACGATTGGCTCCGCGGTGAGCGCCTGCACCATCTGGCGCGCGCGCTCCATCGCATCGCCGCCGACGGCGGCGATCGTCACGAGACCAGAGTCGTCGACCGTGAGCTCGGCGCCCGTCTCGTCCTGAATGCCGCGAATGGTCTTGCCCTTCGGCCCAATGAGATCGCCGATCTTCTCGGGGCTGATCTGCATCGTCACGATACGCGGCGCGAATCTCGACAGCTCAGCGCGTGGCTGCCCCAGCGCCTTCTCCATCTCGCCGAGGATGTGCATGCGCCCTTCACGCGCCTGGGCCAGCGCTTCCTTCATGATTTGGAGATCGAGTCCCTCGATCTTGATGTCCATCTGGATCGAGGTGATGCCATTGTTCGTGCCGGCGACTTTGAAGTCCATGTCGCCGAGGTGATCCTCGGTGCCAAGGATGTCGCTGAGAATCGCGTAGCGCTTCCCTTCCTTGATCAGGCCCATCGCCACGCCGGCGACGGCAGCGCGCATGGGAACGCCGGCGTCGAAGAGAGCAAGCGAACCTCCACACACCGACGCCATGGAAGAAGACCCGTTCGACTCGAGGACGTCTGAAACAATCCGAATCGTGTACGGGAATTCCTCGAACGCCGGCAACACGCCCTGCAGCGCCCGTTCCGCGAGATTGCCGTGTCCGATCTCACGACGAGAGGTACCACGAACCGGACGAACCTCGCCCGTAGAAAACGGCGGGAAGTTGTAGTGCAGCATGAACGACTTCGTCACTTCCTGCGGCTCGTCGATCGTGTCGAGGCGTTGCACGTCGTTCTGCGTGCCTAACGTCGCAACGACGAGGGCTTGCGTTTGGCCGCGAGTGAAGAGCGATGAGCCGTGCGCGCGAGGAAGTAAGCCCGCTTCGATCGTGATCGGCCGGATTTCCTTCGACGTTCGCCCATCGACGCGGTGCCCACTGGCGAGCACCTGGTTGCGCAGCTGATGATACTCGACGTCACCCAGCAGCGTATGCGTTTCCTTGGCCGCGTCGGGGAAGTCGACGAGGAGCTGATCAGCAACTTCGCGCTTGGCCCGCTCGACTGCGTCGATGCGAGTGTGCTTGTCCTTCTGATTCAACGCCTCGCTGATCTTTCCTTCGGCGAGCTCCTTCACTCGGACCTCGAGTCCTTCCGGGAGCTGCGCCTTTTCCCACGCCATTTTGGCGGCGCGGTCGCTCTTCTGGAGCAGTTCCTCCTGGGTCGCGATCAGCTCTCGAATCCCTTTCTGCGCTACGCCGAGCGCCTCGACGACGTCGTCTTCCGAGACCTCGAGTGCGCCACCTTCCACCATGACGATCGAGTCATTCGAGCCCGCGACCACGAGCTCCATGTCGCTGTACTCGAGCTGCTGGAAGGTCGGATTGAGAACCCACTTTCCCTGGATGCGACCAACGCGCACGCCGGCAATCGGCGTCGTGAACGGAATCTTCGACGCGTTCAGCGCATAAGAGGTCGCAACGAGCGCGAGAACATCGGCATCGTTTTCCTGATCCGCCGAGATCACATAGACAAAAACCTGAACTTCGTTCTTGAATCCTTCCGGGAAGAGCGGCCGGATTGAACGATCCACGATGCGCGCCGAGAGAATCTCAGCGTCGCTCGGACGTCCCTCCCGCTTGACGAAGCCTCCCGGGATTTTGCCCGCCGCGTACTGTCGCTCTCGGTATTCGACCGTGAGCGGGAAGAATGGCAGGGGGCTCTGGTTCTCGCTGACCGTGACGGCGGCGAGGACCATGGTTTCACCAAACTGTACAACCGCGGATCCCGCGGCCTGTTTCGCCATGCCGCCCGTTTCGATAACGAGCTTCCGGCCAGCGAACGTCTTTTCGACGCGTTGCTTCATTGCGATTTTGCCTCAGAGAAATGCAAACGCGCGGGCTGCATAGAGTGCGCCCGCGCGCTGCGTGTATTGCATCCGATTAATACCGGAGCCCGAGTTCTTGTACGACTCGGCGATAGCCGTCGACGTCTGTCCGCTTCATGTAATTCAGGAGCCGACGACGTCTGCCTACCATCTTCAAGAGGCCACGACGGCTGTGATGGTCCTTCTTGTGGACGCGGAAATGGTCGTTGAGGTAGTTGATCCGGTCCGTCAAAATCGCGACCTGAACGCGTGCGGAGCCGGTATCCTTTTCCGACGTACGGTACTTCTGAACTGTTGGAGTCTTGTCGAAAGCCATGACGATGCACGAGATGAGATTGAATCCAGAAACATAAACGGGGCTGGCGGTTAGGGGCTAGGGCCTCAGACCAGAATTCAAAAAGGCGAGCCGAGAAGATCGAGCCGAGAACTACGCGCCGAGAAGATCGAGCCGAGGAGATCGAGCCGAGAAGACCGGCAGAGGAGCGAGACAATGCTGAGGGCGTCGTAGGAGGCGTTTCCTGACACGTCTTCAGTGACGCCTTCGCATTGCCTCGCCCTTCTGCCGCCTCTCTCGGCTCGCTCTTTTCGGCGCGTAGTTCTCGGCTCGATCTTCTCGGCTCGCCCTTCCAGTCCCTCAGAGCTGGCTGGCCCGCACTCCCTACCCCCTCAATCGCCCGAACCAGTTCGCTAGTCGTGCAAAAAATCCATGCGTGTCGTTGTACATCACGACGACGAACAGCAGCGCGATGGCCAGAAGACCGAAGCGGAGGATGTATTCGCGTGTGCGGAGGCTGAACGGCTTCCCCTTCGCCGACTCGAGCACGTTGATCAGGATCTGTCCCCCGTCCAGAATCGGAATGGGGAGCATGTTGAGGATCGCGACGTTCACGCTGAGTAGAGCAATGAGTGTCAGGAGGCTCTCCAGCCCGCTGCGTGCTGCCTCGACGGACATCCTGGTGATGCCAACCGGCCCGCTCAGCTGGCTCACCGAGATCTCTCTCGTGACGAGCTTTTTCACGATGTCGACGATCGCACCAGCCATGAACAGGGTCATCCTGCTGCCGGCGCTAACGGCAGCTCCGACTGACATTGGCTCCCGACTAGTCGGAATTCTCGAGCTGGCTCCAATTTTTCCGACTGTCCTGATCTCCTGCGTTGCGGGGAGTGTATCTGGCGTCGGTTTTGGCATAACCGTCACGTCGAGCGTGCGATGCTCCCGAACGACGGTTAAACGCAATGTTCGGTCGGGTGATGCGCTCACGACGCCGACCAGCTGCCCCCAAGTGGAAACGGGACGTCCGTCGATGGCGACGATGCTGTCGCCGCTCTGAAGCCCCGCTTGGTCTGCTCGGCCGCCAGGAAGTATCGCATCCAGGACTGCCGGCCGCTCGAAGTCGAGCGAAGAGATGATTTGCTCAGGCGAGGGAGCTCCAGCGCCTCCGGCGCCCAACGGCTGATGCACGGTGATCCGTGATGTTCGGAAAACGACGCTGTCTTTGCTCGCCACAATGTCGCGGGCCACGTCTTCCCAGTTCCGCACCGGCGACCCATTCACCGCCAGGATCGTATCACCCGCCTGGAGCTGCTCGAACGCCGGCGCGTTAGGCAGTGGCCGCACTTGGCCGATCACGCGCGTCGTGATGACCGGGTTACCGTAATGCAGCGCGATGCCGATAGCGATCACAAACGTCAGCAACACGTTCATCGTCACACCGGCAATCAAGATGAACAGTCGTGCTGGCAGTGGCTTGCTCTCGAACAGCCGGTTCTCGGGTATCGGCACCGGACCGAACGGAATCATCGCGTTCGGATCGTAGTCTGGATTCTCCAGCTGCGGTGCGCGCTCGCTCCCTCCCTCGAGGAACGCTGCATCCTCATCGAGACGAGATGCCATGCGGACGTAGCCGCCGAGTGGCAGCGCGGCGAGGATGTACTCGGTCTCGCCCCACCGCTTGCGAAACAGTGACGGACCGAATCCGATCGAAAAGCGGGGCGCGTACACACCCACGCTTTTGGCGGCAATGAAATGCCCGAGCTCGTGCACGAAGATCACGAGCCCGAAGACGAGTATGGGTGCCAGTATGGCTAACATCGAAATTGGTCCCTCACGTGACGACGCGCCGCTTCATCAGCCGCGATGATTGCGTCGCGCGAATTGCCGTTCTCCGATCCGAGCGCGTCGAGCGCGGACTCGATCGCGCGCGGAATGTCCGCGAATCCAATTCGTCCATCGAGGAATAGCGAAACGGCTTCCTCGTTTGACGCATTGAATATCGCTGGTGCAGCACCTCCAGTGCGGCCCGCGGCCACGCCCAGCGCTAACGCGGGGAAATCGTTCACGCGAACGCGTTCGAATGTCATCGGTGAAAGCTCGACTGGATCGAAAGGCGGTACACCAGTGTCCGGTACTCGTTCAGGATGCGTCAGCGCATACAGCACCGGCAGCTCCATACTGGGTACGCCCAACTGAGCCAAAACGCTTCCGTCAACGAATTCGACGAACGAGTGCACGACGCTCTGCGGATGAACAACTACATCGATCTGCTCGAAGCCGAGCCCAAACAAATAATGCGCCTCGATCACCTCGAGCGCTTTGTTCGCGAGCGTCGCACTGTCGATGGTGATCTTTCGTCCCATGCGCCATGTGGGATGCTGCAGCGCGTCGGCGAGCGTCGCGCGCTCGATCTGGTCCGACGTCCAGTGTCGAAAGGGGCCGCCGGAGGCGGTAAGGATGACACGCCTCACGTCCACGCCAGAGCGGCCCGTGATGCACTGCAGAATGGCACTGTGCTCGCTGTCCACAGGCACGAGCTCGCCTTTGCCGCGCTCACGCGCGTCTTGAACGAGATGGCCGGCCATAACGAGTGTCTCTTTGTTCGCGAGCGCCACGCGTTTGCCGTGCTCGAGAGCCGCCAGCGTCGCGTCCAGACCCGCGGCACCAACCACGGCATTGAGCACAATATCAACGTCGTTGCGCGTCGCCGCCGCAATGAGACAGTCACGCCCGCACTGCCACGTGCCATGGTCCATTGCGCCGTTGTTTACGAGCCCAACGAACGCGGGCTGGAATTCCTTCTCCTGCTCCCGGAGCAGCGCCGCGTTATTGAACGCGGTGAGCGCAGAAACCTCAAACCTTTCGCGTTGCCGGCTGAGGACTCGGAGTGCGGTGGTGCCGATCGAGCCTGTCGAGCCGAGGATCGCGACGCGCCGTTTCGTCATCGGGGCGGCGCCCACACGAGTAAAATGCCGAACAGCACGTAGGCGACCGGCAGGACGAAGAGCAGACTATCGAATCGATCGAGCACGCCGCCGTGCCCTGGTATGATGTGAGAGCTGTCCTTCATGCCTGCCTCACGCTTGAGCAGCGACTCGGCCAGGTCACCGATTTGCGCTGCGACGCTCACGAGCAGAGCGAAGACAAAGACCCCTCCTCGCACGAACGCGAGCTGCGTCGACGGCGTCAAGATGAATCGCGTATAGAGCCAGCCGACGAGCACCGTTGCCGCGAGCCCGCCAACTGCGCCGGCGACCGTTTTCCCAGGGCTTACGGACGGCATCAGCTTTCGTTTCCCAAGCGCACGCCCAACGAAAAACGCGCCGATATCGGAGGCCCACGTCAGGAGCAGCGGCAATAGCAGCAGCAGTCCACCCGCCGCGACAGCAATGCCACCTAACGGCACGCGCACCGAATCGATCACATAGTCGTGATATCGAATGGCGTAACCGAAGCTGAGCATTCCGCCAGTGTAAAGAACGCCGAACACGGTTGACGCGGCAGCGCCGAGCGGTTTCCCGTTTACGCCGCGAATGAAGATCGCGAGAGCGAGAACGGCGAGTACGATGACCGCCATTCCGGAAAGTGGCAGCTCGAAAAGGCGCAGGTAGCGAGCGTGCACGAAGAGCGGTACGACCCCTGCGAGCGGAATCCCGACGTCCTCCATCGGCGTCAGGCCCGAGGCGCGCGCGATTCGAAAAAACTCCCAAGCGGCGAGCGCCGAGACGATCGCGAGCAAGGCAGCCAGCGCAGCTCCACCGGCGAACACGATCGCCACGCCCAATGGCGCGGCGATCACACCGACGAGTACACGCCGCGTCAGCTCCGACACGAGAACTCCAGCCTCGCGCGCGGCACGAGTTGAGCCGGCGTCGAGATCAGACTTCCATGATCTCGGCCTCTTTGGCCTTGATCAAGTCGTCTATTTTGTGGATGTAGTCGTCATGAACTTTCTGAAGATCCTTTTCGGCATGCTTGACGTCGTCTTCGGAAACGCCCTGGAGCTTCTTGAGCGCTTCGCGCGCATGGGTCCGCGCGTGCCTAACAGCGATCTTTCCTTCTTCGGCGAGCTTGTGCACCACCTTAACGAGCTCCTTGCGCCGCTGTTCATTCATCGAGGGCAACGGCACGCGAATTATCGCTCCCTGTGCCGATGGATCGAGGCCAAGGTCGGATTCGCGTATCGCTTTCTCGATGACCTTGGCTTGCGACTTGTCGAACGGCGTGACGATCAGAATGCGAGGCTCGGGCGCCGAGACCTGCGCGACCTGGTTGAGCGCCATCGACGTGCCGTACATGTCGACGCGGACGGTGTCGAGCATGTTCGGCGTGGCCTTGCCGGATCGAATCGAGGTGAACTCACGGCGCGTGCTCTCGATGCCCTTGTCCATCGCGCCGCGCATGTCCTTGGTTATTTGCTGAATAGTCATCATCGAACCAGAGTGCCAACGCGCTCGCCACGAACGGCGGCCACAAACGCGCCTGGGCGGTGGATGTTGAGAACGATCAGCGGCAGGTGGTTTTCATTGCAGAGGGTGATCGCGGTCTGATCGATCACGCCGAGATTCTCGAGCATCACGTCGCGGAAGCTGATCTCCTCGTAGAACTTTGCATTCGGATCGCGCTTCGGATCCGCGGAATACACACCGTCGACGCTCGTTGCCTTGATGATGACGTTCGCCTTCATCTGAATGGCGCGGAGCACCGCGGCCGTGTCGGTGGAAAAATACGGATTCCCCGTTCCCGCGGCAAAAATGACGATGCGCCCTTTCTCGAGGTGGCGGAGGGCTCGCCGACGGATATAGGGCTCTGCCACCTCTTCCATGCGGATGGCGGTCATAACGCGAGTCGTCAGGCCCTTGCGCTCGAGCACATCCTGCACGGCGAGCGCGTTGATCACTGTGCCGAGCATGCCCATGTAGTCGCCGGTCACCCGGTCGACTTTTTCCGATAGCAAACGGCCACGAACGAGATTGCCGCCGCCGATGACGAGGCCAACTTTCGCTCCCGCCTCGACGACCGACGCGACCTCGCCGGCCAGCCGTTCGACGATCGCAAAATCCCACGCAAATCCCTTCTCACCGGCGAGCGCTTCGCCGGAGAGCTTGAGCAGGACGTTGGGGTATCGGAGATCCGACGGGCGGTCGCCGCCCGTCGGATCCGGGTTGTGCCTCATTCGATTCGCAACTTCTGATCTGGTCTCGATACTCAGGCCTCGCCGAGTTGATACCGCACGAAGCGTCGAACCTGCACGTTCTCACCAGTTTTGGCAGACAATTCCTTCACGAGATCGCCGATTGTTTTCTTCGGATCTCGGACCCAAGCCTGGTGGAGTAAGGCGACGTCCTTGTAGTACGCCTCGATTTTCCCGTCCACGATCTTGTCGATCATGTTCGCCGGCTTGCCGCTCTGTTTCACCTGCTCGACGAAAATGCGGCGTTCTTGCTCGACCTTTTCGGCCGGGATCTGCTCCTTGTTTACGGCGATGGGCGCCGCGGCCGCAATATGCTCGGCGACATACTTCGCGACCTGCTGGAACTCCTCATTGCGCGCAACGAAATCGGTCTCGCAATTGAGCTCGACGAGCACTGCGATCTTGCCATTGTGGTGCAGATAATGGCCGATCACGCCTTCGGTGGCCGTGCGGCCGGCCCGCTTCTCCGCCTTCGCCGCGCCGCTCTTTCGCAGATACTCAATTGCCTTATCGATATCGCCTCCCGTCTCCTCGAGCGCCTTTTTGCAATCCATCATGCCGGCGCCGGTACGGTCGCGCAGCTCTTTCACGTCTTTCGGGCTGATCGTGGTTGTCATATCAAACCTGCCGTGCTGTCGTGGAAACGCCGCCGGCATTAGCCGGCGGCGCCAAGAAATCTATTCGCGTCCAGAGCTTACTCGCTTTCCTCCGCTCCGTCACCCGATTCCCCGCCGCCCTCACCACCTTCGCCTTCACCCGGAGCCTTGAGCCGTGCTGCGATCGCCTCCGGCTTGGCGCGGCGACGTCGTGGCCGCCGGCGACGTCTCCGCTCACCCTCTTCGGCAGGCTCGCTGCCGCGATCGGAGCTGTAGGTCGTTTGTCCTTCGCCTTCCTCGGCCTCTTCGCGCACCGGCGCCGACTGCCGCGCCTCGACGATCGCATCGGCGATCGCCTTGGTGATCAACTCCACCGAGCGAATCGCGTCGTCGTTGCCCGCGATCGGAACGGTGATGAGATCCGGATCCGCGTTGGTGTCGGCGATCGCGACGATCGGAATATTGAGCTTGTTGGCCTCGTTGACTCCGATGCGCTCCTTTTTGGAATCGACGATGAACAGCAGACCAGGCAGGCGCGTCATCGAGCGAATGCCGTGCAAGTATTTCTTCAGCTTGTCCGACTCACGCGCGAGCATCAGCTGCTCTTTTTTCGTGTAGTTCTCGAACTCACCACCGGCTTCGGATCCCGTCTCGAGATCCTTCATGCGGCGGATCTGCTTCTTTACGGTGGTGAAGTTCGTCAGGAGACCCCCAAGCCAGCGCTCGGTGATGAACATCGATCCCGAACGTTCGGCCTCGGAGCGGACGATCTGCGCGAGCTGCGGCTTCGTACACACGAACAGCACGTTGTCGCCGCGCATGATCACGTCGCGCGCCAACTTCTGCGCGATCTCGATCTGCCGGAGCGTCTTCTGCAGGTCGATGATGTGAATTCCGTTGCGCTCGGCGAAGATGAACCGGCGCATCTTGGGATTCCAGCGCCGCGTCTGGTGTCCGAAATGGACGCCAGCCGCGAGGAGTTGCTCGACCGTGGGCTGCATCTCAGTCATCGTTTATCTCTTGCTAAACTGGAATCGCTTACGGGCCTTCGGACGACCCGGCTTCTTGCGTTCGACGGCGCGCGCATCCCGAGTGAGGAGACCGAGATCGCGCAGCTTGCGACGATGCGCCTCGTCCACCTGCACCAACGCCCGGGCGACCGCGAGCCGCAATGCTCCCGCCTGGCCGGTCGAGCCGCCACCTTCGACGTTCGCTTTCACGTCATAGCGGCCAAGGGTATCGGTCGCCGTGAACGGCTGTTGAATCGACGTGACGTGCGACGGACGTGGGAAGTAATCCCCGAGCGTACGACCATTGACGTCCCACTTGCCGGAGCCCGGCTTCACGTACACGCGGCACACCGCTTCCTTGCGGCGGCCGATCGCATGAACAGTATCGGCCATGTTACTTGTCGCTCGATTGGCTGAAGGAGAGTGGCTTGGGCTGCTGTCCGACGTGCGGGTGATCAGCGTTTGCGTACACACGCAGCTTCCGGCGGAGAACCTGTCGGCCCAGCGCCGTCTTGGGCAGCATGCCGTAGACCGCCTTCTCGATCACGCGCTCGGGATGCTTCTGCAGCATGGTGCCGAGCGTCGTGAAGCGGGCGTGGCCCATGTAGCCGGTATGACGGAAGTACTCCTTGTTCTCCGCCTTGCGCCCGGTAACGCGAATCTTCGACGCGTTGATGACGATGACGCCGTCGCCGGTGTCCATGTGCGGCGTGAAGATCGGCTTGTGCTTTCCGCGAATGATCTTCGCGACTTCGGTTGCGAGCCGGCCAAGTACCATCCCGTCGGCATCCACGACAAACCAGTCTTGCTTGATATCGCGCGGTTTAGCGCTGTAAGTCCCCATTGACTGACCTAAAAAACGAGTACTCGCCTCACCGGTGCGTAATGCAACCCGGGTCTCGGCAGCCCACTGGGCATTTTTCGGCAGACCTGAATGCTAGATAATGAGTTAGAGGCTGTCAATTGCATGAACGGCGGAGACGGCGTGAACTACGGGAACCGCGATGAACGGCGGAAACCGCGTGAACAGCGGAAACCGCGTGAACAGCTTTACGGAAAAGGAAGGCGCGCTACGCGCACCGACAATCCGAATTCGTTCCGTCTCATACGCGGTTCCCGCCTCATACGCGGTTCCCGTCTCATACGCGGTTCCCGCTTCATACGCGGTTCCCGCTTCATACGCGGTTCCCGCCTCTTTAGCCGTGCCAGATTATTTCTGAGCTGCAGGTTCCGCCACGATTGCCAGCCACCGGTGATCCGGGCTCAGCGCCAAACGCGAGATGTGGGTGAGCCCTTCTTTCGTGAAATCGGCGAGCTCGGACCATTCCGCGGGCTTTTCCTTCCCGCGCCAGATGAAAAGCTTGCTTCCCGAGCCACTGATGGCGACCGCGGGCGCGACCCACGTGATGTAATCCGCACCCGCCGGCATCCGAACCAACGGCAACATCATATTCCGCCGCTCGCGGCCGGAGCCTCTGACGTCCACGGCGGTGAGAAGCCACGTGGAGTCCTTTGCACGCTGGACAAAGGAGAACCCGTCACCACTCGGCAGCGGAAGGAGCGACCGTCCGATGTCACGGGCGAGGGTGTCCGGGCGCCCGACACGAGTGTCGGCGAG
>DATEGN010000565.1:0-3279 GCA_035280125.1 Gemmatimonadaceae bacterium
AAGGCTATGAGATTCTTCATAACTCGAAGGACTTCCCCAAACTCGATCTCCATCAGATCGCCGAGGTGTGGCAACACGGCAGTGTCGTCCGTTCATGGCTCAACGAGCTCGCGGCAACGGCCTTCCGCCGCGATGCGTCGCTCGCTGGTCTCAAGGGCCTTGTCGCCGACTCCGGTGAGGGACGGTGGACCGTGCAGGAAGCAATCGACACCGACACGCCAGCACCGGTGATTACGCTCTCACTCATCATGCGCTTCCGCTCGCGTCAACCGGATACGTTCTCCGGCAAAGTCATCGCGGCGTTGCGAAACGAGTTCGGCGGGCACGCGGTGACCAAGTCATGAGCGCGAGCGCCGTTATCACCCCTCGTCCGAGCGGTCAGATCAGCGGAGTCGCGCCCATGCGCGACCGCGCTGATCCGTGCACGATGGTCATCTTCGGCGCGATGGGCGATCTCACGAAACGGAAGCTCATGCCCGCGTTGTACGAGCTGATGAAGGAGGGACTCGTCGACACCGACTTCGCAGTTCTCGGTGTCGGACGCGAAGCGTGCGACAACGACGACATGTTTCGAGCGCGCATGCGGGAAGCGATTCAGCAGTCGGACGAGGTCCACGGCTTCGACCAGGAGCTCTGGAACTCGTTATGCGAGCGACTGCACTACACCTGCGTCGAGCTCACTGACCCCAAGGAATACGAGAAAATCGGCGCGCGCCTCTCGGACATCGAGTCGACGCGCGCGTCAGAGGACCGCAACCGGCTGTTTTATCTCGCGGTGCCGCCGAGCATCTTCGAGCCGATCGTGCGCAATCTGTCCACGAGCGGACTTGCCCCGCGCACGAAGGACGTCGCCGAGCGACCATGGGTGCGGGTCGTCGTCGAGAAGCCGTTCGGACGCGATCTCGAGACGGCGACGCACCTCAACCAGCTCGTGCTGAGTCTCTTCTCCGAGCACCAGGTCTTTCGCATCGATCACTACCTGGGCAAGGAAACCGTGCAGAACGTTCTCGTTCTGCGGTTTGCCAATTCGATTTTCGAGCCGCTCTGGAATCGCCAGTGGATTCATCATGTGCAGATCACGGCGGCCGAGGACGTCGGCGTCGGTACGCGCGGACGCTATTACGAAGAAGCGGGTGTCGTTCGCGACATGTTCCAGAATCACCTGCTGCAGCTCCTCGCGTTGACGGCAATGGAGCCGCCCTACACGATGAGCGCCGGCGCGGTGCGCGACGAAAAAGTGAAGGTGCTCAAGTCCGTGCGCTGGCTCGATCCCAAGACAATCACACGGAACGCGGTGCGCGCGCAGTATCGCGCCGGTCCGATCGGCGGGAAACTCGTCTCCGGCTACATCGAGGAAAAAGACGTCGATCCGTCGTCGATCACGCCCACCTACGCGGCCGTGCGTCTCCACGTCGACAACTGGCGGTGGAATGGGGTGCCGTTCTATCTGCGCTCCGGCAAGCGCATGAAAAAGCGTGTCTCGGAGATCGCCGTCACGTTTCGCTCGCCGCCGCATCTCATGTTCGGCCATCAAACGCGCGAGGTCTTGCGGCCGAATACACTCGTTATGCGCGTGCAGCCTGACGAGGGCGTGAATCTCAACTTCGAGGTCAAGGTGCCCGGCGCTGCCGTCGCGCTGACGTCGGAAGTGGAGGTTGCGCCCGTGGACATGGACTTCACGTACGACGAGGTCTTCGGCGAAACCTCGGCACCGGCGTACGAGACACTTCTTCTCGACGTCATGATCGGCGAAGCAACCCTCTTCACCCGCAGCGACGAGGTCGAGGCGGCGTGGAAGGTGATCGACCCATTGATTCACTTCTGGGACAGCAACCCGCCCGACCAGATGCCGACCTACGCGGCCGGCACCTGGGGCCCGCGCGAGGCGGAGGAACTGATCGCGAAGGACGGCGTACGCTGGCGGGAAACGTAGCGATCTCGTTAGGGGCGGGTTGAAGAGCGGTTCTGTAACGGCGGCTCCAGGACAGCGGTTCTAGGACAGCGGCTCCAGAACAGCGGCTCTAGAACGGGGGCTCTAGAAACTCGAGACTGTAAGCACGGTTCTAAGAACGGATCGATGCCAACGTCCAGCCGCCAACGGCGGGCCAAAGGAAAATGGGTGCGCCGGAGGCGCACCCCATCCGAATTCGTCACGTCATTCTAGACCCGCCGTTTTAGACCCGCCGTGTTAGGGCCGCTGTTCTAGAGCCGCTGTTGTAGAGCCGCCCTTCCAGAGCCGCCCTTGTAGAGCCGCCTTTCTAGAGCGCCGCCTCTTCCAACCCGCGCCCAGATCCGCCCAGAAGGCCTCTACTTAACACCTTCAAAATCAATCCAGCCTTTCTCTGCATCCGTTCCAATCAGCCGAACCTTGACCCGATCGCCAACGTCCATTCCTTTCTCGGCCCTAACGACTCTACCCTCCGCCGGCGGATGAAGAAGCCGGACGTAGGTGCCTGACGACGATCGACCGGTCACGATGGCGTCGTACTGCTCGCCGATGTGATCGGCGAGCAACAGCGCCGCGCCGACTTTGCGCATTGTGCGCTCGACTTTGCGCGCCGCGTCCTCGCGTTCAGTACAATGCTGAGCGAGCTGACCGAGTTCGTCGTTGTCGTACGGCGCGGCCGCGTTCGCGAGTGCGGCCTTCACGAGGCGCTGCGTGATGAGATCTGCATAACGACGATTCGGTGCGGTCGCGTGCGAATAATCGTGCGCGGCGAGACCGAAGTGCCCGCCCGGGTCCTTGCCGGGCAGATCGAGGGCGTACGCGCCCGGTCCCATCAACTTCACGATAGCGAGCGACAAGTCCGGAAAGCGCAATGGATCCGCAGCGTGGCGCTTGGCGAGAAATTGTGCGAGCGAGAGCGAGTCGGGCTCCGCCGGAAGCGTTTCGCCATACTGCGCTGCCAACTCGACAATCCGACCCCAGCGCTCCGGCTCACGCACGATGCGACGAATGCCGGAGCGGCCACGCGCCTCGAGCCACTTCGCAATCGCGACGTTCGACGCGATCATGAAATCCTCGATCAGATCGCGTGCGGCACTCTTGTGCGTCAGCGTCAAGTCGACGACACGACCATCCTTCGCTACGGGAGTCGCCTCGATTGTCTCGAGATCGAGCGCGCCGTTCCGCTCCCGCTCTTTCTTGAGGCGCTTGGCTGCGTCCCACTGCAATCTCAGCTGTGCGGCGAGACCGCCGTTTTTCGCGACCTTCTCCGGCGGTTGTACCGTCCCACCACTCGTGTTCTCGAGCCAGCGCCCCGTTTCGTCGTAGGCAAG
>DATEGN010000566.1:0-8393 GCA_035280125.1 Gemmatimonadaceae bacterium
ATCGAGGAAAGTCGTGGAGCGCGCCAGTGCAGTTAGGCACGTTCGAGAATCCGGTGTGCCTCTTTCCGCCGTCCTGCTTCAATATCAGTGGCGGTCAATTTCGCGCGCCGGGATCGTATCCCGTGCCGGCGATTGATCCGACGCGCAACCGACTGTACGTGGCGTACACCGACATCATCGGATCGCGAGCGCAGATTCTCCTGACGTACGCCAGCATCAATGATCTCCCGCATTGGTCGGCACCCCAGATCATCGCTCCGGGCGCGGGCGATCGGATCAATGTGGAAATGAGCGTCGAGCCCACCAGCGGACGCATCGACATGATGACGAACGACCGTAGCTGGACGAACAATGCGCTCTTCGACATCACCTTTCTCTCCAGCGCCGACGGAGGGCAAACTTGGAGCGTGCAACGCGTCACGAAAACGAGCTGGGATCCATCCCAGTACGGTGTGCCTGACGGCGCGGGCATTCGACCATTCATTGGAGACTACGATGGGATCATCTCGTTGCCGACAAGTGCCGGAATGACGTGGACTGGTCCAGGAAAGACGTACGGAGCATTGCCGACGAATCTCGAGGTCTACTTCGGCAAGGTGACATTCTGAGCACAGCGCTGTCACCGGCTGAAGAGGCGCTCGTCTCGACGCCAGCAGTTCGGCGGTTCCTCGCCATTCGCGAGGTCGGGACGCTGGGAGCACTCGCGGCGTTGTGCATCGTGTTGTCGCTCGCGAGTCCCTACTTCTTCACCGTTCGCAACATCTTCAACGTGCTGCAAGGTATGAGCACGATCGGTATCATGGCGATTGGTGCCACGATCGTGCTCGTCGCCGGTGGTCTCGATCTTTCGGTGGGCTCCGTCATGGCGCTCGGCGCGGTGCTCACCGCACGGCTGATGACGTATCAGGGCGTCGAAGCATGGCTCGCAGCATTTGTCGGCCTTGGCGCCGGGTTGGCATTTGGGTTAGTGAACGGTTTGCTCGTGACGCGCGCGCGCATCGTTCCCTTCATCGCCACGCTCGGTACGCTGAGTGTCGGGCGCGGATTGGCGTATCTCTTTGCTACCGGGCAGACCGGTGTCGCGAGCAATGTCCCGATGCGCGATGCTGGTGTCGGCTTTCTTGGCGCGGGTTACGTCGGGCCGGTGCCGATGCCTGTGATCGTGATGCTTGCGCTGGTCGGCATCGCCGCGCTCTTTCTCGCAAACACAGTCTTGGGCCGGCAGATCTATGCCGTTGGGAGCAATCTGCGAGCCGCTCGTCTTTGCGGAATCTCGGTGGAGCGCGTGCAGTGTATCACGTACGTCGTTGCGGGTGGGTTGAGCGCACTTGCGGGTGTCATCAGCACAGGACTGCTCTCGACGGCATCGACGAATCTCGGACAGGGCGTGGAGCTTGACGTCATCGCGGCGGCCGTGATTGGCGGGACGAGTCTCGTCGGCGGCGAAGGGAGCGTTGTGGGCACGCTCTTCGGCGCCGCGATCATGGCCGTGGTTCGAAACGCGTTCGTACTGCTCGGCATGCCGCTGCACTTTCAAACCATGATCATCGGCGTTGTCATCCTGCTTGCCGTCGGGCTGGATCGGCGCCGACAGTTTACATGACGATGACCCATATTCGAATCCTCATCGGCGTGCTTCTCCTGGCGGCATGCCGCAACGGACCAGACGCGCAGGCGAGCAATGCTGGACGGCCGCCTAACGCGCCAAGCTTTGCGTCCGCGGGAAGCGTGCCTGACGAGGGAACGGTGCAGCCGGTGGCCCAGCGGCCCAAGAAGCCGCTCCGCATCGCGGTCCTCGGGTTGGAGAGCAGTCAATTCTGGATCCCGGTGAAAGCAGGCGCGCACCGCGCTGGACGCGAGCTGGCCGACCGTGGTGTCACGGTCGACTGGATCGTTCCCGGAGAACTGCATACCGCGGAAGTGTTCGGTCGCGCCATCGACGCCGCGGTGGCCAAACAATACGATGCGATCGCGACGATCGCCGGCGACGCCGGCGTCGCGGCGTACATCGATCGGGCGGTCCGCGCCGGCATTCCGGTGGCGACCTACAATTCGGAGACGGACACGCCTAACGATCGACTCTTCTTCGTCGGCGCGGAGAGCTACTCGCAGGGAAAGGCCGCCGGCACGCTGATGTGCAAGCTCGTCGGACCAACCGGCACGGTCGGGATCATCACCGGCTTCTTCGCCGTCGAGGCGCATCAGGCCCGCGTGAAGGGGTTCGAGGACGCGCTCCATGCCGGTTGTCCGCAGTCGGTCGTCGTCGGCCGAGTGGAGAATCAGGACAAAGCGGAGATCGCATATCAGGAAGCAAAGGATTTCATGACTGCTCATGCCGACCTCGGTGGAATCATCGCGATCGCCGGCTCTCCATTCGGAGCCGCACGCGCGGTGGAGGAGGCGGGGAAGGCGGGCAAGGTGCATCTCGTGACCTTCGACGCGGTGGACGAGACGATGGACTTCGTCGACAAGGGTGTGATCGACGCGACCATTGGTCAGGATCCCGATGCTCAGGGCCACGATCCAGTGGTGCGCCTCTACAACTATTTGGTTGCCGGCCAAGTGCCAGCGTACGGCCGGCTCCTCACTCGCGCCGACGTCATCACCAAGACCAACGCCGCGCAGTTCCGTCTCCCACGGCAGTGACCGACCTGCTCGAAGTGACGAACGTGCACAAGCGATTCGGCGGTGTGCACGCACTGCGCGCCGCCTCGCTCAGCGTGCGCGAAGGTGAGGTGCACGCGCTCGTCGGCGAGAACGGTGCCGGCAAGAGCACATTGATCAACATCCTCGCGGGAGCGGTCCGTCGCGACGCCGGACGAGTGGTGTTTACGGGTCGCGAGGTGGACTTTCATACGCCGAGGCAGTCACAGGGAGCGGGCATCGCCGTGATTCACCAGGATCTCGTCACGCTGCCGGCACTGAGCGTCGCCGAGAATCTGTTAATGGGACGCATGCCGGCGCGCTCGGGTTGGCTCGATCGAACTGCAATGCGTCTCGCCGCGGACGAACAGCTTGCGCAGGTGGGCCTCGAGATCGACCCACGTACGCCGATGCGGGACCTGAGCCTGTCGCAGCAACAACTGGTCGAGATCGCGCGAGCGCTGTCGGCGGGCGCAAGGTTGCTCGTGATGGACGAGCCATCGTCCGCGCTCACGGAATACGAGGCGCAGCGCCTCCTGGAGCTCGTCAGGCGCGTTCGATCGCGAGGTGTCGCGGTTCTATATGTGTCGCACCGGATGGCGGAGGTCTTCGCGATCGCGGACCGGATTACCGTCTATCGGGACGGTGCGTATGTCGGCACGGTAGCCGTCGCGGTCACGACTCCTGGGGCCGTGATCAGCATGATGGTGGGGCGCGACCTCGCCGTTTCGACGGTGCCGAAGGCGCCACGCGATCCCGAGGAAACGATCCTCGAGGTGCGTGGGCTGGCGCGGCGCGACGCACTGCGCGACGTGAGTCTTACCGTCCGACGCGGAGAGATCGTCGGCCTGGCCGGCCTCGTGGGTGCCGGGCGATCCGAGGTGGCGCGGGCGATATTTGGCGCCGATCGATTCGACGCCGGCGAGATTTATCTCGAAGGGCGGCGCGTTCGCTTCCGCTCTCCGGCGGACGCGATCCGCGCCGGCGTGGCAATGGTGCCCGAGGATCGCAAAGGATTGGCGCTCTTCCTCGAGCAGCCTGTCCGCTCGAACATCTCGATGGTGAGGCTGCCGACGCTCGCTCGGGCCGGAGTGGTCAAGCTTCGACGGGAGCGCGCACTCGCGGTGGAGCAATCGCGGAGGTTGCGCATCAGAGCGGCTGGCATCGAGGCGCCCGTGCGGTCGCTCTCCGGCGGCAACCAGCAAAAGACGGTGCTGGCGCGCTGGCTCGCCATGCGACCAAAGCTCCTCGTTCTCGACGAACCGACGCATGGCGTCGATGTGGGCGCGAAGGCGGAAATCTACGCGCTCATCCGCGCTCTTGCAGCAGACGGCGTTGCGATATTACTCATCTCGTCGGAACTCCCGGAAGTGCTCGATCTGAGCGACCGGATCGTGGTCATGCGCGAGGGGCGAGTCGCTGCCGTTCTCGATCGCGCGCAGGCTGACGAACACACTGTCATGCTGCACGCGACGGGAACGATCTCAGTGTCATCCTGAGCGAAGCGAAGGATCCACTCTCACTGTTCGAGGCAGGCCCGAATCATGGACGCAAGATCCTTCACTTCGCTCAGGATGAGCGTACTGGTCATCCTCCTCGGCGTCTCTTCGCCGGCGACCGCTCAGCGCCGAGTGACCGATTTCGATCAGGGATGGAGATTCCATCTTGGTGATGTGCCTAACGGCCAGGATACATCCCTCGATGACTCGAACTGGCGAACGCTCGATTTGCCACACGATTGGAGCATCGAGGGGGAGTTCAGCGAGCGGAATCCCGCTGGCGCCGGCGGCGGTGCGCTGCCTGGTGGCGTCGGATGGTACCGTAAGACGTTCACCATTTCCGCGAGCGACACGAATCGCCGGGTATCGGTCGAGTTCGACGGCGCGTATCGGAACAGCGAGGTCTGGATCAACGGTCACTATCTCGGCAAGCGGCCATACGGCTACAGCTCGTTCAGCTATGGCGTGACACCATATCTGCGTTATGGCGCCGAGCGCAACGTCATTGCCGTCCGCGTGGACAACTCGCAGCAGCCGAACTCGCGGTGGTACTCGGGCTCCGGCATTTATCGGCACACTCGGCTGGTCACGACCGGTCGGGTTCACGTCGACCATTGGGGGACCTATTTAACGACGCCGGTCGTGACTGTCGATTCCGCACGCGTCAGCATTCGCACAACGGTGCGCAACGACATGCATAACGACGTGCCGATTACGTTGCGCACAGTCGTCGTCGACAGCGCGGGCACCGAGGTCGCCTCCGTGGCGTCGGTGCAGACGCTGCCTGGTGATTCAGTCGCCGAGGTGGCGCAGGAGCTGGTCGTGCGACGGCCAGCGCTGTGGTCGATCGAGCGGCCCTCTCTGTACCGCGCGCTCACGCGCGTCAACTGTGGGCAGACGCTCTGTGACGACTACACGACGCCGTTTGGAGTTCGTCAATTTACATTCCGCGCCGACAGCGGATTCTTCTTGAACGGCGTGCACCTCAAGATACGCGGTGTCTGCCTTCATCACGATCTTGGTGCACTCGGCGCTGCCGTCAACGAGCGCGCGCTCGAGCGACAGTTACAGCTGATGCAGGGAATGGGCGTCAACGCCATTCGCACCTCGCACAACCCACCCGCACCCGAGCTCCTCGACCTCGCCGACCGCATGGGGTTCATCGTGATGGACGAGGCCTTCGACATGTGGGCGAAGCAGAAGACCGAATTCGACTATCATCTCGACTTCCCGGAGTGGCACGAGCGCGATCTCGCCGACATGGTCCGGCGGGATCGAAATCATCCGAGTGTCTTCATCTGGAGCATCGGCAACGAGGTCATGGAGCAGTGGAAGAACGGCGACAGCACGGCGGCGCCGATTGCCCGGGAGCTCGCCGGGATCATTAGGCGACTAGATCCCACGCGGCCGATCACCTCTGGGAACAACAACGGCAGCCCCGAGAATCCACTCTTTACTGCCGGAGTGCTCGATCTCCTGGGGCACAACTATCATGAAGACGCGTGGGCACAGTTCCCGGTCCAGTTCCCTGGACAGAAGTTCCTCATCACGGAGGCGATGTCGGCGTACAACTCGCGCGGAGTCTACGAGCAACCCTCTGACAGCGTCGCGGTCTACTTCACGCCATATGACACGACGCAGGGCCAGAAACCGAATAAGAACTATCGCATCTCGTCATACGACAATCGGCGTGCGTCATGGGGATCGCTGCACGAAGAGTCGCTTCGACTGTTCGAGCGCTACCCATTTCTCTCCGGGATGTTCATCTGGTCCGGCATCGATTACCTGGGCGAGCCGACGCCTTACGAGTGGCCGGCGCGCAGCTCCTACTTCGGCGTCGTCGACCTCGCGGGGTTTCCGAAGGATCCGTACTATCTGTACCAGAGCGAGTGGACGCACGCTCCAATGCTGCACGTCTTTCCGCATTGGAACTGGACGGCTCACGATACCGTCGACGTCTGGGCGTATACGAACGCCGACGAGGTTGAGCTATTCCTCAATGGCGTATCGCAAGGGGTCCGGCGGAAGGAAGGCGAGATTCGACACGTCGTGTGGCGTCTGCCGTTCAAGCCGGGTGTCTTGAGAGCGGTCGCGCGCACGAGCGGACGGGTCGTGTTCACGCGTGAGATACGGACCGCCGGCCGTGCGTCACGCGTCGTTCTCACGCCCGATCGTGCCACCATCCTCGCCGATGGCAAAGATCTCTCCTTCGTCACCGTGACGGTCGTGGACGAGAAGGGGATTCCAGTGCCTGACGCCGAACCGGTGGTGCGCCTGCGGTTGGATGGCGGCGCCACCATCGCCGGCGTCGACAACGGGGACGAGATCGGTCACCAGGGATTCCAAGGCGACAGCGTGCGGTTATTCGCGGGGCGAGCGCTGGTGATTGTGCGCTCGTCGCGTCGCGTCGGCGGAGTGACGCTGAGTGGCGCGTCGGCGGGACTCCAGCCCGCGACGGTTCGTCTCACATTGTCACCGGCTGCACCAACATTCTATCCAGGCACAAGCCAATGATGTTGCAAAGAGGCTAACGGCGCTCAGCGCCCTTTGGAACTCAGCGCCGTTCGGGACTCGGCGCCGTTTGGGACTTCACGCCGTTCAGCTCTTCACTCGCGTCAGCGTGTCAGCACTAGTGCCCGATATGTCGCTGACTTCTCGTGCTGTCCTTCGGCGTCATAGAGTCTCGAAAGAGCCATGACCGTCGAACGCCAGTAGTTCTGCAAGAGTCCCTTCTTGTTCCGAAATCGCTCTTCGGCGGCGAGCAGCACCGGTTCGGCTTCGCTAAACTTACCTTTCCCGCGTACGGCATCGGCCACGATAACCTGGGCGTGTGCGTAGAGCGCGCCCTTGGTGCCGTACAGTCTCGCCGTTCGTTGGAGCGCGTCCTGGCCATACGACAATGCTTCGTCGTACTTGCCCAGCATCGTGAGAACGAATGCCAGCTCCTGTTCGACGCCAATGGCATCGTTGCTGTCATCGCCCACCGCGCGGCGCGCAATTGGCAACGCGAGACGCAGCGGGGCCTCGGCTTCCGTGAAATGTGAAAGGCGCTGCAGCTCGACGGACCACTGCTTGAGCGCGCGAGACACGGACTCGTTTCCGTCCGGATACGCGGCCAACATCATCTGAGCGGCCTCTCGCAACGTCGCCTCCGATTCCGCGCGCTTTCCTTCGCCGTCGAGCGCGTCACCGAGGTTCTGGAGTGCACTTGCGACCTGGTCATTCTTCTCGCCGTACAGTTGGTGCGCCAGTGATAGCTCCGCACGTGCAAGGCTCTCGGCGCGTTGCGGCTGTCCGGAGTACACGAGGCTCTGGCCGAGCAGTGAGATTTGACGCAATCGATTGCGAGTGAGCTCCGCTGGTGCCTTGGCCACGCGCGCCTGCCACTCGGCGAACAACGGTCCCGCTTCGCGCAGGTTCCCTGCCTCGTGCAGATCCTGAGCAAGATCGAACATTGCGTCCGTTGTCTTCACGTCTTGCTCGCCATAGAGTCGGCGGCGGATCGCGAGTTGCTCTCGGTGCATTGCCAACGCCGCCGGCAGATCGCCTGTGGAGCTCAATACGAACGCAAGGTCGCCAAGACTCGTCGCGACGTCCGGATGATCCGATCCGTAGAGCTCACGCCGCAAGGCGAGTGCCTCGACGAGCAGTGGCTTCGCCTCGGCATCGTGCCCGAGGTCCGACTCGAGACGTCCGAGGACGTCGAGCATCTGCGCGCGGAGATCGGCTGACGTGCCCGGCGCACGCGCTTGGGCGACACCGCGGCGAAAGAGATCCTGCGCCGATACCGCGTCACTGAGCGTCCGTCCATTTTCGCTCGCCTCGAACAAGCTGAACATGTAGTCGGTCGTCTGCTCTGCTTTACGAGCCTCGGCCTGCGCGCGTGTTCTCAAAACCCGCTCGCGGACGGCGCCACCGGCGAGAATCGTGAGCACCAATGCTGTCACGGTGAGCGGCGCGGCGCGACGCCGCACGAACTTGCCCAAGCGATATCCTGCACTGCTGGCGCGGGCGCGAACGGGAAGTCCATCGCGGAATCGCTTCAGATCGTCGAGCATCGCCGCCGCGGACGCGTATCGTCGAGATGGTTCTTTTCGCAGCGCCTGCATGATGATGACGTCGAGATCGCCGCTCAGCGCGCGGCGCAGACGGTCGGGTGTGGTGCCTCGCTTGCCCGCGGATTCGGTGCTCGATGAACTGCCGCGCGAGAGTGTGGCCGACGGCCGAATCGGCTCGACCTCACAGACGATT
>DATEGN010000567.1:0-2535 GCA_035280125.1 Gemmatimonadaceae bacterium
CGCAAACGCCGCATCACCGACCACGAGGCCGAGTGACGCGAGCACGATCGACGAAATCACGTTGCCCGCTGGGCCGCCGACCATTGGCCAAGCGGCCCAGTAGCCACGGCGCGCTGCGGGAAGGCTCTCGGTGACGAGAAGCAGCGCGCCGCCAACCTCGCCGCCGACGGCAAAGCCTTGAATGAGCCGGAGCAGCACGAGGAGAGCGGGTGCGAGAATTCCGATTCGTGCGTAGCCTGGTACGAGACCCACGCCCATGGTCGCGACGCCCATGAGTAGAAGACTCCAGACCAGCGCGCGTTTCCGTCCATAGCGATCGCCCAGCACGCCGAACACGACGCCGCCTAACGGTCGAGTCGCGAAGCCGACGGCGTATGTCATGAGCGACAGAAGCACGCCGGTGCGCGGATCGACGGCGGGGAAGAACACGCGGTCGAAGACGAGCGCGGCGGCGGAGGCGAAAATAAAGAAATCGTACCACTCGACGAGTGATCCGATCGAGCTGGAGACCAGAAGTCTGCGCGAGTCGCCGGCTATGGAAGTGAATCGCCGGGCCACCAACGCTTGTTCGAGTAGATCGTCCCGAAAATCGCGCGCAGGCCCGGTCGGGCGTCTTCCGTCCGCAACACCGCGTCCAGGCGCGTCGCCAACGGGACTACCCGATTGTAGTCGCGATACCTGCCGTAGCTGTGAAAGAATCCCCATGGGCCGCCGTGCGCGAGTTTGCCGAGCCAGATGTCGGGCAGCAGAATGAACTCGCCAAGATAGAACGCGTTGAGCGATTTCGTACGAGGCAAATCGCTCTCGATCACGCGATGCGGCAAGGAGCCGTGCTTACCCCACTGGACGTCGATCGCGGGCTGCCCCTTTCCATGCCAATCCGTTCGCAGAATCGTGCCATGCCAGTACGTCCAGAGCTCCGTCGCCGCGCCGGTCTCACGGTCGAAGCCAATCCAGATCTCTTCTTCATCGCTTGGTTTCGTCCACGGCATCCATTGGCCATTGACGTCGTGACTCCAGAGCAAGTGATAGGCAATGACCGGGCGCTCAGGGTGAACCACCGCGACAACGCGCAGCAATGGAAAGGGCTCGTCGCGCTGGACGTAGAGCACCGGCGCGAGCGAACGGGCGAGCTGCCAATCGGCGGAATCGGCAACGCCCGGTGGCGCGGCGGGGACGGGAGGCAACTGAACGTGCCGTCCACAGGCCGATATGACGAGAACCACTCCGGCAAGCGCCGAGATGCGCATGCGGGCGCCTACTGAAGGATTCGCGCCAGCGCCGAGTCGAAGTGGACGATCTGCCCTGTCGGCGTAAAGGTCGTCTTAGCGCGATTGCCCGAATCGTCGCGCGATTGTTGCCGTGACATGCAACTTGTGCCGCCGTCGTGAGCCGAAGAAGCCGGCGCAGAACCTAACGATCAAGAGAGGCTGACCATGGCCAAGCGAGATGCGATCCGCATTGTACCGATCGCCGCGCCGAGAGAGCTCTTCCCACATGTCGCGACGGTTCCCGCGACGCCACCGCCGTCTCTCACGTATCGTGGCGGTCCGCTACTGGCAACGGTTCAGGTCTTTACGATCTACGTCGGCAGCGTCTGGTCGAGCTCTCAACTCAAAACGCTCGCGTCGCAGCTGGATTCCTTTTTCACATTTATCCTCACGAGCGAATTGATCGACCAGCTCACGGAGTACAACGCGCCGAATTATTCGATTGAGCACGGGACGTTTCTGGGAAGCACCGTGCTGTCGGATATCAACCCGCCGTCGAGCGTCACGGACGCGTGGCTGCAGACGACGCTCCAGCAGGCGATCGCTGGTGGTAAGCCCCTTCCGCCGGCCGGATCCGACGTCCTTTACTTCGTCTATTTGCCGCCCGGTATCACCCTCGTTCAGGGCGGAGCGCGCTCATGCCAGGCGTTCTGCGGCTATCACGACAGCATTGACGAGACGACGTTCTACGCGGCGATGCCCTACCCAAACTGCTCCGGCTGCCTGGGCTCGCTCGCTGTGCTCGATGCGTTGACTTCGACGAGCTCACACGAGCTCTGTGAAGCGATCACCGACCCTGTTCCGGGGACCGGCTGGTATGACGACGTGAACGGCGAGATCGGTGACATCTGCGCGTGGCAGACGCGGAAACTCGGCGCGTACACCGTGCAGCTCGAGTGGTCGAACACCCAGCAGCGTTGCATGTGACGACGTTCGAGAGCCGGTCAGCTCGGCGCGCGCAAAACGAAGGGGACCGCAGCCAGCGCGAGCCCGCGGAGTTGGTCGTCGGCAAGGGCGCGCCAGCGAGTTGGGACAGGCGCTAGCCGGCGCGTCTCACCGGCTGGTCCGAGAAAGATGAGCCACGCTCGGCCTAACGATGGCGCTTCGCGAATCTGGTCGACGGCATCCTCGGAGATCTGCCAGACGAGCCACTCATTGCCATCGTGATCGGTGAACTGTCGATACGGCCCGCGCGGCGTCGCGTCAGGGATCGTGTAAGTCATATACCAGAGACGCCGTGAAATGAACGACGGTAACCTTGATT
>DATEGN010000568.1:0-4360 GCA_035280125.1 Gemmatimonadaceae bacterium
ACGCCCACCGTCGCCCTGGCGACGAGCTCGGAGGTCCGCACGTCGAGGAGAAGAACCGTCGCCTCGTCGGCCTGAAGAGCCACGCGCAATCCCTCGGACAACGTGTACAACATGTCGTCGAGACTCGCCTCGGCGCTTGCCGCATCGGCGACGCTCCAAGCCGATCGAAGGCGATTCATTGCTCGTTCGGCGGCCTTGCGGGCATGTCGCTCCGACTCGAACAGCCGAGCGCGCTCCTCGTGAGCACGCTTCGTGGCGTCGATGTCGCTGTGGGTTCCGATCCATTCGCGGACCGAGCCGTCGGCCTCGAACACGGGGGCCGCGCGCACCGCGACCCAGCGATACAGGCCATCACGCGATCGCAGGCGATACTCGGCGTGGTAAGACGAGGCGGCCTCGACGGCGCGATGCCAGTTCTGTTTCACGCGGAGTCGATCGTCTTCGTGAACGACGTCGAGCCAGCCGCCGCCGAGGTATTCGTCGAGCGATTGCCCGGTGAACTCCTCCCACGCGACTTGCCGCTCGACGAACTCCCCGGCGGCTGAACGCGTCCAGACGATCTGCGAAATCGCCCGGATGAGCGTTCGATAACGGGCTTCGCTCACGCTCACAGCAGCAGGGCTAGCGAGCGCGTCCGTGGGCAGGCCGAGGTCTTGGGCGTCTCGCTCCACGGGAGTGTGGGGGTGAGACATGGGCAGGCCGATGGCTGGCGGGAACTGCGACGGGCGTGAATGGCTCGACGTCTTCACGGTGGGATGCAGCAGGGTCAAGATCGGCTCGCCAAGTCACGAGCGCAATAGAGGACGCTCAACGTCGCATATGGGCACAGAGGGTGGAGAGTAGAGGGTGGAGGGCAGAGCGTAGAGGGTAGAGAGCAGAGGGTAGAAGGCAGAGGGGCGCGCTGTTATTCGCTCTACTCTCTACCCTCTGCTCTCGACCCTCTACCCTCTACTCTCTACCCTCTTCGAGAATGCGCGTGGTCGCCCGTATCGCGGCCTCCATGATCGCGTCGCGCAGCGCTTCGACATTCCGCGAGTTCGCGTAGCGGGCGCTGTCGAGGAAGAACGTCGGAGTCGCCCCGACGGAGCTTCGGCGGCCGCTCTCGACGTCACGCTCGATGCGCGCGACGAGGCTTTGGTCCTCGAGATCCGTGGCAAAGCGCACGATGTCGAGCCCGGCGGAAGCGGCATGGGCGTGAAGCGCCTCGCGGTGCAGCATGCCTGGATTCCGAAAGAGCTCGTCATGCATCTCCCAGAACTTTCCTTGTCGTGCGGCGGCTTCGGCAGCGCGAGCCGCAAGCGATGACGCCGGATGCTCCCAGGTCAACGGATAGTGCCGGAAGGCGAGACGAAGCGTGCCCTTGAACTCCTCCAGATACCTCATGATGCGTGGAAATGCGCGCGCGCAATTGAGGCATTCGAAGTCGGCGTACTCGACGAGCGTGACGAGTGACGACGCCGCGCCGCGCGTGTGATCGGCGGAGTCGATGGGATCGGAGAGCGGCGGGCCGCCGAAAAGAATCTCACCTGGAAACATCGGATCCCTGCACGAGCGGAATGCGAATGACGAACCGAGCACCCGTTGCGTCAGACTCGCATGCTATCGTGCCGCCATGGTGCGCGACAATGCGCCTAACGATATCGAGGCCGAGGCCGGTTCCCTTTCCTGGACCCTTTGTTGTGAAATGCGGCTCGAAGATCTTCGCGGAGAGGTCGGGTGGAATCCCCGGACCACTATCGGCAACGTCGATCCGTATTGCCTGTGATTCACGCGCGGTGCGCACGCGAATCATCCGTTCGCCGTCCCTGCTGGCAAGAGCGTCCGCGGCGTTGTCGAAGAGATTGGTCCAGAGCTGATTGAGCTCCGTGCCGTAGGTCTCGATTGACGGCAGCGACCGATCGTACTCGCGCACGAGCTTCGCGCGCGCCTCGCGAAGCTTGTATCCCATCAGCGTCAGGCTGCTCTCGATGGATTCGTGAATGTCCACCGTGCGCCGACCCGTGTCGGAATAGGCGTGACTCTTTACGGCACGCACGAGATCACCGATGCGGGCGGCGCTGCGCGCCACGTCATCGAGCAACTGCCGGATCAGTGTCAGGCGGGACACCCACGACATCGCATCGCTGATCACGTCGGGACTGCAGCCGCGCACGAGTACCGCGAGCTCGTCGGGCGTAACGCCACGGTCCACCAGGGCCGTCGCGAGCTCGGGCGGCGCTTTCACGTGGTGCTCGTCGAGCCAGTTGATCAGCGTTTCCTCACGATCCGCCCGATCGACGACGTCGATCGCCGCGGTCGCGGCTTGCGACCGCTCGGTGGTGGCGCCAAGTCGAGCGAGAAAGCGCAATTCCTCCTTGCTCCAGGGATGGCTTGCGATTTGTCTCAAGATGGGATCGACACCGGCGATCTCGCCACGCAGCAGCTCGACCGAGCGGCCGATCGCGATCGCGGGATTGTTCAGCTCATGGGCGAGACCCGCCGCGAGCACGCCGAGTGTCGCCATGCGCTCGCGCTGCGTCGTCTCAGACTCATCATGCTGCCTAACGAGCGCCGAGTCGCCCATGTCAGCCCTCGGCGAGATAGCGGTGCGTGAACTGCACGGCGATCGCGCCTTCGCCGATCGCGGACGCACAGCGTTTCACCGACTGATGCCGCACATCACCGGCGGAGAAGACACCGGGGACATTCGTCTCGAGCAGGAACGGATCGCGGTCGAGTGTCCAGCCACGCGGTCGATCATTTTCCTTGTGGAGATCCGGACCGGTGAGAATGAAGCCGTGGTCGTCTCGGTCGACGATGCCGGCGAGCCAATCCGTGCGCGGCTCCGCCCCGATAAACGCGAAAAGCGACGTCGCGACCATGTCGCGCTGCTCGCTGTCACAAGTCAAACTCACCGAGCGAAGGCGATCGTCGCCATGCACGGCGGTGACGCGGGTGCGCGTCAGCACGCTGACGTTCGACGTGCCCTCCACCTGATCGACGAGATACTGCGACATGCTCTCGCCAAGGCCGGCGCCACGCACGACGAGAGTGACGTGACGTGCATACTGCGCGAAGAAGAGCGCTGCTTGGCCCGCCGAGTTGCCACCGCCGACGATGAGCACTTCCTCATCCTGGCAGGAAATCGCCTCGGTGAGCGCAGCGCCGTAGTACACGCCCGCGCCGGTGAGCTTCTCGGCGCCGGGAATGTCGAGCGTGCGATAGGACACGCCAGAGGCAATGACGAGCGCCCGCGTCGACACCTCCGAGCCATCGGAGAGTGTGAGCACGCGATACTGACCGTCGATCCGCAGCCCACAGACTTCCTGAGGCGTCAGCAGCTCGGCGCCGAACTTCCGCGCCTGCGCAACCGCGCGGCGGGTCAAATCCGCGCCCGTGAGACCACTGGGGAAGCCGAGATAGTTCTCGATGCGCGAGCTCGTGCCGGCTTGCCCGCCCGGCGCCTCGCGCTCGATGAGCAACGTGCGCAGCCCCTCGGACGCACCGTAGACCGCGGCAGCGAGGCCCGCCGGTCCTCCGCCGACACAGACGAGGTCGTAGAACGGCTTCTCGGCGCGCGTACGGAGGCCGAGCCGAGCTCCGAGGGCGGAGTACTCTGGAGCGTCCAGAATCTGGCCGTCTGGAAAGATGACGAGCGGCAGCGTCGGTGCGGTCTCGCCGCTCGAGTATTTGTTCAATGCATCACGGGCCTCGGCAGACGTCTCGAGGTCGAGCCACTTGAAGGGAACGAGGTTTCGCCCGAGGAAGTCGCGCACATCGTGTGACCTTGGCGACCAGCGATGGCCAACGACGCGGATGCCTTCGAATGGCGCACGATAGCCGGACTGCCAATCGTCGAGCAGCTCGTCGAGGACGGAGTAGAGCTTTTCCTCCGGCGGCTCCCACGGCTTCATGAGATAATTATCAATCCGCGCCTTGTTGATGGCGTCGATCGCGGCGTCCGTATCGGCGTACGCAGTGAGCAGGACACGTTTGGCGTCAGGCACGAGCGTCATCGCTTGTCGCAGCAGCTCGACGCCCGTCATTTCGGGCATCCGCTGATCGGCGACGACGAGGGCGATCGGATCGCCGCGTTCCTCGAACTTACGGAGCGCGTCCAGCGCCGACGCTCCTGATTCGGCTCGGACGACGCGGTACCGGTCGGCATATCGCCGACGCAGATCGCGATCGACAGCGCGAAGGACTTCCGGATCGTCATCAACCGCCAGTAGAACGGGTCGCATCTCGGAAGCTTAAGGGTGCCGGCAAGCCAGCCTTACCGCTTCGTGTCTCCCGTCACGACCGCCGGTACGTCCAGCTCGCGCATCATGCGATTGAATGCGACGAAATCGGTCGTCTCGAGGGAGCGGAGTTGCGCAAC
>DATEGN010000569.1:0-5436 GCA_035280125.1 Gemmatimonadaceae bacterium
ACCTCCTTGCGCTCAACGCCGCCATCGAAGCCGCGCGGGCGGGTGAGCACGGCCAGGGCTTCGCCGTCGTCGCTGACGAGGTCCGCAAGCTGGCGGAGCAGAGCGCAGGCGCCTCGGACGAGGCCGGCGACATCGTGCTCGGATTCGAGGAGCAGATGCGGCGCGTCGCCTCGCAGATGCAGCGCGGTCAATCGATCGTGAGCGATGTCGAAACACTCTCCGAGGAAGCACGGCAGGCGCTCGACCAAATCGTCGAAGCAACGGCGACGGCGGCCCAGGGCGCACAGCGCATCGCGATGACCTCACGTGACCAGGAGCTGGAATTCTCACGACTGCGGGACCGCGTCATGCGAGTCGCCGAGATTTCGCGTCGCAACCGCGCCGGTGCCGAAGACGTGACGTCGTCAGCGAAGGATCAAGCCGAGGCGCTGCGTGAACTCGAAGGCGCCGCACACGAGTTGCGCAGCGTCGCCGTATACCTCAGCGACCTCACTCACCGGATTACGAGCGT
Organism: Gemmatimonadaceae bacterium; assembly: GCA_035280125.1. Lineage (GTDB taxonomy): Bacteria > Gemmatimonadota > Gemmatimonadetes > Gemmatimonadales > Gemmatimonadaceae > AG2. The sequence continues at coordinate 512 of DATEGN010000569.1, forward strand.
CGCATGAGCGGAGAGAGCGCACCGCGGCGCACCGATCCGGCGCGCCGCCGCTCGGCGGGGTCCGCGCGCGAAACCGCGACCACGGACGAGCGAGAGATCACGCTGCGAGCGATGCGCTTCCATTCGCTCGTCGGCGTTCTCGAGCACGAGCGCACCGTACGACAACCGATCGAGGTCGATCTGTCCGTCCGCGTCGCGTCGAATAACGGAATACTCGACTATCGTCGACTGTACGAGGTTGTCGAACGCATCATGACCGCTGGCCCGATCGATTATCTCGAGACGGCAGGCGATCGAATCATCCGCGCGGCGTTCGAGGACTCGCGAATTCTTCAGGCCCGCGTTGCGATTCGGAAGCCTCACGTCGCGCTGCCGGGCCCGTTGGCGTACGCCGAGGTAGTCGTTAGGCGTAGCCGAGACGCAGCGGCCCACTGATGTCGCGCGACGTTGCGTTCGTCGCGCTCGGCTCGAATCTCGGCGATCGCGACGAATATCTGGCGCGGGCGCGCCAGGCGCTCGCGGCCCTGCCCGGATCACGGGTGATCGCCAGCTCGACCATCGAGGAGACGTCTCCGATCGGATCGGTGGAGCAGGGCCCGTATCTGAATCAGATGGTCGCGCTCGAGACCGAGCTGTCGCCACGGGAGCTGCTCGCCGAGCTCCAGCGAATCGAGCGCGAGGCTGGTCGCACTCGTGACGTGCGGTGGGGCCCGCGCACCTTGGACCTCGACATCGTTCGCTTCGACGCGCAGACGGCGAACGATGCCGATCTCATCGTGCCACACCCGGCCGAAAGCGCGCGTGATTTCTGGCGACGCGAGCTTGCCGAGTTGCGTGCCCTCCTCGGTCGCGCCTGACTGTCTACATTGGGTCTCGTGTCCGTGTCCGTCGATCTACCCTCCTGGGCTCAGGTGAGCGACAAGCGCCGCGCTCACATTCATCGCGTTGTCACGCTCCTCGAGCGCTGGGCGGATGTCATGTGCATCTCGGGCCAGGAACGACGCGACTGGCTCGACGCGGCGCGTTGGCACGACTCCCTACGCGACGCGCCACGAGAGGAGTTGAGGCGGCTCGCGGGGGACGCTCCCTACGAGCCCGAGATGCTTCACGGGCCAGCGGCTGCGGAGAAGCTCGTTTTGGAAGGCGAACGACGGTCAAACGTGCTCGACGCGATTCGGTACCACACCGTTGGCTCTCCGGCATGGGATTCGACGGGGAGGGCCCTCTATATGGCGGATTTTCTCGAGCCTGGCAGGTCGTTTTCGCACGAGGACCGGGCCTTTCTCTCGGCGCAGGTACCCCATGATTTTGACGGTGTGTTTCGCCAAGTGGTGCGCATGCGTCTGGTGTACGCCCTAAACCAAGGGCACACCCTCTTTCCCGAGACCGTTCAGCTCTGGAATTCGATTCGATGACTCGCAGGACCCTTGCTGTTGCCGTGATCGGGTTCGTCGCTGTCGCCGTCGCCGCGACCGCGGCCGCGCTCCCCGCACGTCGCAGCCTGGCGCGCAGCGTCATTCGCTCGGGGCCGACAACTCCCCGCATCCGCGTTCAAGTTCTAAATGCGACACGCACGCGCGGCTTGGGGCGGCGCGCGATGCTGTACTTGCGGGATCAAGGCTTCGACGTCGTCGAAGTCGGTACGAGCGCGATCGCGCGAGACACGACGCTGGTTCTGGACCGTTCCAGACATCCCGAATGGGCGCGCAATGTCGCTACCTCGTTGGGTGAGGCACGCGTCGAATCGCGTCCGGACTCGTCACGCTACCTGGATGTCACCGTGCTCGTCGGGAGCTCGTGGCGGCCGCCGGCCCAGCCGTTCTACCCGTAACTGACCGCACGCAGCGGCAATATCGACTCCGCGGCTCTTTCGAATCGCGACCTCGACGCCGCGCCGTCGGATCTCGCGTGCGAATTCGCCAATCCGCTTCGTCGGCGTCGGGACAAAGCCACGAGCTCCGCCAGGATGAAGCGGAATCAGGTTCACGAATGCTCGGCACTCTTTCGCGAGCTCGGCGAGTCCGATGGCGTGCTCCAAGGCATCGTTGACGCCGCCGAGCATCACGTACTCGAAGGTCACACGACGATCGAAATGCTTCGCGGCGTGAATCACGTCCTTGAGCGGATACTTCACGTTCACTGGCATCAATTCGCGCCGCAACGAATCACTCGGAGCGTGAATCGAGATCGCGAGCCGGAATTGTTCTGGACGCTCGCCTAGCGCGATGATTCCCGGCAGGACGCCGACGGTCGAGACGGTGATATGTCGCGCGCCGATTCCCAGGCCTAACGGATCGTTGAGAATCGTCAGCGCGGAATCGACAGCGGGCCAGTTCATGAGCGGCTCGCCCATGCCCATGAAGACGACATTGGTGATCGCGAGCGGTGGATCGAGCAGGCGCATCTCGCGAACCTGACCGGCGATCTCGAACACGCTCAAATTGCGCTGAAAGCCCATCGCGCCGGTGGCGCAAAAAGCACATTGCAAAGCGCAACCGGCCTGGGACGAGATACAAAGCGTCAGCCGATCATTCTCAGGAATCGCAACGGACTCGATCGCCTGGCCGTCGGAAAGCATGAACAGGAACTTCTCCGTGCCGTCCATCGACTTCTGGCGCGCGGCGATCTGCAATCGCGGAATGTCGAACGCGAGCGCCAGGGCTTCGCGGACCGCCTTTGGAAGATCCGTCATTGCCTCGAAGTCGGCCGCTGGATTGACCCAAAGCCGGCGCACCACCTGCTTCGCCCGATATCCGGGAAGGCCCTCTTGTTCAAAGAACGCAAGTAGCCGTGTTTCGGCCTCGCTTGGGACGAGGTCGAGCAGGTTCTCGCGTTTGGCTGGGGATGTCGAAGTGGCGCTCATGGGGTAGAAATCAAGCACACCGTACAAAACCAGCGTTCCGAAGCCGGCCTGGCCCGTGCAGGCTACCGGCTAGAAGGCAGAGGGTCAAGCGACGGTCTACCATGAACTTCGCTTCACAATTAGACTTCAGCATTCGAATGACCCTTTCAGCGAAGCAGCATGCGCTCGCTTGGCGGATGCGCCGCGATACCCATTGGGCTCATTCTGACCGTGGCCAGAACGCAGTGACCGGGGCGCCGCGAGCGCCCGAGCCGCTGGCTCGGTCACCCCGCGAAATCCCCGCCAGAGCTCTCACCGCCCGGCAGCTGCCACAGCGCGAGCGTTGTCCTCGTGTTTCCGCCTGACCGCGCGAGAGCCAGGCTGATCCTTCAACCGCCAGTCGCGGCAAATCGCACCAGGACCGAACACCTCTGATGCCGTCATCGTCTACCCTTGCAACCACACTTCGCAGTCACTCCTGCGGTGCCCTCCGCGCCGCAGACGCAGGCGCCGACGTTCGCCTTGGCGGCTGGGTTCACCGGAAGCGCGACCTTGGAGAGCTGGTATTCGTCGATTTAAGGGACCGAACGGGTCTCGTTCAAATCTCCTTCGACCCGCGCTTCACGCCACTCGAAACAGTGAAGCTCGCCGCGACCCTTGGACCAGAAAGCGTCGTCCTCATCGAGGGCGAAGTTGTCGCGCGTCCCACGGAGATGCGCAACATGGAACTGGCGACGGGTGACGTGGAGGTGCGCGCGAAGAGCCTAACGATTACGGGACCGGCATTGCCGCCGGCGATTCCCGTCGCGCGCGTTCGCGGTGAGCCGTTGCCCGCCGAGGAGCTGCGCCTCCGTCACCGCTACCTCGACCTGCGACGTCCCGAGCTGCAAGAGAACATCATTCTTCGGCACCGTCTGATGCAGGCGACGCGGCGCTTTTTGAGCGATCGCGGTTTTCTCGAAGTCGAAACACCGATTCTGACCAAGCCCACTCCAGAGGGCGCGCGCGACTATCTCGTGCCCAGTCGCGTCCACGCTGGAGAGTTTTACGCACTCCCTCAATCCCCGCAGCTCTATAAGCAGCTCCTCATGGTCGCGGGCTTCGATCGCTACTTCCAAATCGCGCGCTGTTTCCGCGACGAGGATCTTCGCGTCGACCGCCAGCCCGAGTTCACGCAGATCGATATCGAGGCGTCCTTTATCACTCAGGACGACATCCTCGAGCTCACGGAAGGATTGATCGCGGCGATCTGGAGTGAAGTCGGGATCGGCGTGCCGCCGACGTTCCAGCGCATGTCGTACACGGAGGCCACCGAGCGCTATGGCTCGGACCGTCCGGATCTGCGCTTCGAACTCGAGATTTTCGACGCAAGCGACGCCTTTCGCGATACAGAGTTCTCCATCGCACGCTCGGCGATCGCGAAAGGCGGCCGCGTCCGCGGAATTCGGATTCCCGGTGCACGCGGGAGTGGAGGCCTGTCCAGAAAACAATTGGACGAGATCGAGGCGGTTGCGAAGAGCGCCGGTGCCGGCGGGCTCGTCAGATTAAAGCGGACTAATGGGCAGCTCGAGGGTCCGGCGGCGAAGTTCCTGCATGACGGAGCGGCGAACAAGCTCGCCCTTGCTGAGGGTGATCTGGTGTTGCTGGTCGCGGGGCCAAATCACGTCTCGAGCCCCGCGCTCGACCGTGTTCGGCAGGAAGTGGGACGCCGGCTCGCGCTAATCAAGGAGGATGCGAGGGTTTTCCTCTGGGTAACGGACTTCCCACTGTTCGAGAAGGATCCCGAAACGGGTCGGCTGCAGGCCGTGCATCATCCGTTCACGGCACCGCATCCAGACGACATCGGGAAGCTCGAGAGCGCACCTGACACTGTGCGTGCTCGAGCGTACGACGTTGTACTGAACGGTACCGAGCTCGGGGGAGGTAGCATTCGAATCAGCGACCCGGCGCTTCAATCGCGAATCTTTTCTCTGTTGGGGATCGACGAAGCCACGGCGAACGCGCGTTTTGGCTTTCTGCTCGAAGGGCTGCGCTCGGGGGCGCCACCGCACGGTGGAATCGCCTTCGGTTTCGATCGGATTGC
>DATEGN010000570.1:0-3367 GCA_035280125.1 Gemmatimonadaceae bacterium
CGCTCATAACCGAGCGTCGTCGACGGCATCGAGCCGAGTGATTTGCCGCATGCCGAACCTGCACCATGTCCGGGCCACAGCTGCAGGTAATCGGGGAACTCGCGCATCTTGCGCAAGGAGACAAAGAGCTGTCGCGCCGACTCCTGCATCGTGCCCGAGATGTTCGCTGCTCGCTCGAGCAGATCCGGGCGTCCGACGTCGCCGGCGAAGATGAAATCACCGGTGAAAATCCCGACGGGCTTGTCCGCGACCGCGCCGTCCGTGACGAAAAAGACCAGGTGCTCCGGTGTGTGGCCGGGCATGTGCCGCGCCTCGATCTTGATCTCGCCGATGCTGAAAGAGTCGCCGTCCCGGAGCAGCTCGGCGCTTTCGCTGGCGCCGAATCGATACTGCCACTCCGCGCCGCCCTCGCCGGAGAGCAGCAGGCGCGCTCCGGTGTGCTTCACGAGATCGCGCGCGCCGGACAGAAAATCGGCGTGAATGTGTGTCTCGGTGACGTGGGTGATGCGAAGCTCTTCCTCGGCCGCAGCGGCGAGATAGGGCGCGAAGTCGCGCAGCGGATCGATAACGAGCGCTTCGCCTGTTGTCTCCGCGCCAACCAGGTAGCTGGCCTGCGCGAGGCCGTCGTCGTAGAACCGCTTCAGGAGCATGATCGAATTATCGAGTACCGGCGCTGGAGGGTCGCAAGGTGGCCGATGGATGGGTGATGACGGCGCGGTTTTGATATAGAACGAACCCCGCCATGACGAAAAGAAAGTATGCGAACGCGCGACGCAGCGCTTGCGGCGAAACGTATCGAAGCGCGACGGTGCCGGCGAAGATCCCTATAATCGCGATGATGGTGAAAGCGGCAACGACGTTCCAGGGAACAGCTACCTGCCCGCGATAACCAAAGGCGCCGGCGGCGCTGCTCAGCGCGATCACGAAGAGCGAGGTGCCGACTGCCGTCTTCATTGGCAGGTCTGCGAACAGCACGAGTGAGGGAACGAAAAGAAAGCCGCCACCGACCCCCACGAATCCGGTGAGTAGGCCGACTCCAAGGCCCACTGCGGCGGTGGCCGCAGCCGTCGTCGCGCCTCGGGGCTGCGGTTGCGAGACACCCGAGGTTTCGCGCCGCCGCAGCATCAAGATCGCAGCCGCGAGCATCACCACCCCGAGCAAGGCAAGCTGCACGATGCCCGGCACTAGCTTCGACAGCTCGGCTCCGAATCGCGCACCCACCATTGCCAGCGCCCCGAACACCAGCGCCACCCGAACGTCGAAGTTGCCGGCGCGCCACTGCCTCACCGCGCCAACGAGGCTTGTTGCGCCGACAACGACAAGGCTCATCGCGATACTCTCCTTCGCCGTGTATCCCATCACGTACACGAAGATCGGCACCGTAAGGATGGACCCCCCGCCGCCCAGAATGCCGAGTGAGAGACCGATGGCGAGCGCCAGGAGATAGCCGATCATGGCTGCGAATCTACCCACTCAGCGAGCGCCACAGTGAGGTGCCTCGGGCTGCCCAACGAGGATTCGAGCCCTCGCGTAGTTTCACTGTCCTGCCACGGCTCTATTGCTGTGTACTGCCAGCTCTCCTCAGTCCATCCCTTTATGCGCTTCCAACGATCGCTCGGTGCTGCCTCCCTTAGCGGGGTACTCCTCGCCGCATTTTCGATCTCGGCGCTTGCCCAGGCATCGAAGCACGCGCTCACGCCCGACGACTGGGATCATTGGCGCTCGATCTCCTCACCTGTGATCTCGAACGACGGACGTTGGGTCGCTTATTCGCTTGTTCCCCAGGTTGGCGACGGCGAGCTTGTCGTCCGGGCGACGAGCGGGTCGACAGAGTATCACGTCCTGCGTGGATTCATCGGGCGACCGCAGATGGTCGCTGGCTCGCGCGACACGACCAACGCCGCAACACCGGCGGTGATCACCGCCGACGGCAAGTTTGCACTCGCGCTGACATACGCACCGATGAGCGAGTACGACCGCGCCCGTCGCGAGAAGCGGCGTCCGGCGGATCAGCCGAAGGCGTCGCTCGCGATCGTGAGCCTCGCAAACGGACAAGTGACGAGCATTCCGAAGGTACGCTCGTTCCGCGCCGCGCGTGAGTCGGGTAGTTGGGTCGCCTATCTGCTCGAACCTTCCGACAGCGTCAACGCGAATCGTGCGGCACGCGACTCGTCGAATCGAGCACGTGGTCTGCAGGGGAACGCCGCGACGCCTGGAGGTTCGCCGCGTCCAGTGAGCGATTCGGCCGGTGGACGCGGGCGTCGTCCCGAGTTCGGATCCACACTCGTACTTCGCAATCTCGCGACGGGCGTCGAGCGTCGCATCAACGACGTGACGACGTACGCATTCGACGATAGCGCGAAATGGCTCGGCTACACTGTTTCATCGCGTGACAACGCAAAAGACGGGGCCTATGTCGTGGCGCCAGCGAATGGCAACGACATCGCGCTCCTCTCCGGCCGTGGGGCATACAAGCAGTTTGCGTTCGACCGCGCCGGGTCCCAGGCCGCGTTTGTTTCCGACCGTGATGAGGTGAACAAGGATCATCCTCGTTTCACGCTCTACTATGCCAATCTCAAGTCGCCTTCCGCACAGGTTGCCGTAACCTCGGCCGCGGTTGGCGAAGAGCTAGGCGTCTCCGACAACGGCCGCGTTTCGTTCACGCGCCGCGGCAATGCGATCTTGTTCGGCGTTGCGCCCGCACCGCTCGATTCGATTCCGGCGGATTCGTTGTATGACAAGGCCGTCTTCGACCTCTGGTCGTGGAAGGACCCGCGGCTGCAGCCGCAGCAGAAGCTCGAGGCGAATCGCGATCGTGTGCGTTCGTTCGAGACGATCTACAACATCGCGACGAAGAAATTCGTTAGGCTCGCGAACGACTCGATGCCGACGGTCAGTGTCTCCGACGATGGCCGCGTTGCGCTGGCAGCGAGTGCGGAGCGTTATGCAATCGAGCGGATGTGGGGCGACGAAGGCGACGATGTCTATCTCATCGATGCGACAACGGGAAGCCGCAAGCTGATCCACGAGAAGATCAGTGGCAGCGCCCAGCTCTCGCCCGACGCGAAGTATGTGTTGCTCTTCGACAACGGCCACTGGTTCAGTTACGCCGTTGCCACCGGCAAGACGGTGGACCTCACCGCGCCGGTGAAGAACGTGAGCTTCGCACAGGAGACGTGGGACACGCCGTCCACGCCCGCGCCGTGGGGCGTCGCTGGCTTCACGAAAGGTGACAAGTCTGTCATCCTCTACGACCGCTACGATCTTTGGGAGATCGACCCGAGCGGCGTGCAGCCTGCACGTAACGTGACGAACTCCGTTGGCCGACAGGAGCACATCGTCTTCCGTCTTGCCGAAGGCGGACGCG
>DATEGN010000571.1:0-8877 GCA_035280125.1 Gemmatimonadaceae bacterium
CCGCAAGCTCGGCCTGCATCCCTTTCCCGCGCCGATGGCGGTGATCTCGCGGCAGCACCGCGGCCGCGTGCCATGTCAGCATTGCGGCTTCTGCGAAGCGTACGGGTGTGAGTACGGCGCGAAATCGAGCGCGCTCGCCACGGTCATTCGAGAGGCGGAAGCGACCGGCAACTGTGAGATTCGCGCGGAGTCCTACGTTCGCAAAGTTGAAACTGATCGTGCCGGGCGCGCGACCGGCGTCGTGTACTTCGACAAGGATGGCAAGGAGCATCTGCAGCGCGCGAAGGCGGTCGTTGTCAGCGCCAACGGTGCAGAAACGCCGCGTCTCCTGCTGCTGTCCAAGTCCAATCTCTTTCCGAATGGCCTCGCGAATTCGAGCGGCGTCGTTGGGAAGCACTTGATGTTCAATGGCAACGTCACCGCCACGGGTATCTTCGAGCACGAGCTGAATGAATGGAAGAGCGTGCAGCCGAGCCGTGTGGTTTGGGACTTCTACGAGGCAGATCTCAAGCGTGGATTCTATGGCGGCGGCGGCATGGATAGCCGCTTCGGCCCGCTGGGGCCCGTGGATGCTGCATTCTCGTCCGTGCCGCGTGATGCCAAGCACTGGGGCGCCGACTACGCCAGAGCCGTTAGGCACAACTTCAGCCGGCGCATGGACGTGTTCGGCCACAGCACGTCGCTTCCCGTGCCGACGAACCACATCGAGCTCGACCCGCAACTCAAAGATGCCTGGGGTGTGCCTGCGTTGCGTGCGACATACCATGACCACGAGGATGACCTCAAGACAATGGGATTCTTCCGGGAGCGCGCCCTGGAGCTGCTCGAGGCAGCGGGTGCGCTGCAGAAATGGGCGCCGCCGGTCGAGGCACAACCCGTCGGCGTGCACCTGCTCGGGACATGCCGGATGGGAAAGGATCCCAAGACATCGGTGATCGATCGCAATCATCGCACGCACGACGTGCCCAATTTGTTCCTCTGCGACGGGAGCAGCTTCGTCACCTCGGGACGCGGCCAGCCGACTGAAACCATCGCGGCGCTTGGCTTCCGTGCTGGCGATGTCATCGCGGAGGCCGCGAAGCGGGGAGAAATCTGAAGTCGTTCGACGTTTTCCTCGCGTCGGTCGTGTGCGCTGGCTCGCGTCTGATGGCGCAGACGGCGCCGCGCACGTATGCGAATCCGATCGACATCGATTACCGGTACAACTTCGAGCAGCATAACGAGGGCATCTCGTACCGTTCCGGCGCCGATCCAGTGATCGTTGTCCAGCACGGCGCGTACTATCTCTTCGAGACGCTCGGCGACGGCTACTGGATGTCGCGCGATCTCGGTAACTGGCGACATATCACGCCAACACGCTGGCCGATCACCGATGTCGTCGCGCCCGCCGTCCTGTCGGTTCGCGATACGATCTATCTCCTGCCCGCGACGACGCGTCCTCTTCCAATTTTGATGCTCACGCAGCCGGCCACGGGACGTGTCGAGTTTTACAATCGCCTCTTGCCCTGGCTGCCAATGGCACGCGAGGTCGAAGGGAAGACCTTCGCAAAGCCCGATTCCGTGCAGCCTGGGCCCTGGGATCCGCAGTTTTTCTACGATGACGCCACCGATCGCTGGTTCCTGTACTGGAATTCGTCGAACGTCTATCCGCTTCACGTCATCGAATTGGACAAGACACAGCAGCTCGCGTACAAAGGAACACCGCGCTGGCTGTTTGGCCTCGATCCCGAGAAGCACGGCTGGGAGCGATTTGGTCGGGATCATCGCGATACGACGATCACGCCCTTCATCGAAGGCCCGTGGATGACACAGCACGACGGACATTACTATTTGCAGTACGGCGCGCCCGGTACGGAGTATAACGTGTACTCAACCGGCACCTACGTGTCGGACAATCCGCTCGGCCCGTTCACGTACGCACCGTACAACCCGGTTGCCTACAAGCCGGGCGGGTTTGTCGAAGGCGCGGGCCACGGCAACACGTTCCAGGATCTCCACGGCAACTGGTGGAACACCGGCACCCCGTGGATTGGCGTGAATTGGAATTTCGAGCGACGCATCGGTCTTCATCCAGCCGGCTTCGACGCCGATGGCCAGCTGTACGTCGACACACGCTTCGGCGACTTTCCACACTGGCTTCCCTCGCATCGCTGGCAACGAAGCGATGAGCTGTTCACCGGGTGGATGCTCCTGTCATATCGAAAGCCGGTCACCGCATCGTCGGCACGCGACAGCTTTCCGGCGAGTGCGGTGACGGATGAGAATCCGCGCACATACTGGGTTGCCCGTGCGAATCGTCCGGGCGAGTGGCTCACGGTCGATCTCGGACGACCATTTGACGTGAAGGCGATCCAGGTCAATTACGCAGATTATAAATCCGGCTTGTATGGCACGGACTCGTCGGTGTACACGCAGTTTCGGCTGCAGGTGTCGAACGACGGCCAACACTGGCGCACGATCGCGGACCTCTCGAACGAGCGACGCGACCGGCCGAACGCCTACGTCCAATTGCCGAGTCCCGTGCATGCGCGGTTCGTTCGCTACGAACATATTCACGTCGGTGCGGCGAATCTCGCCATCAGCGACCTTCGGGTCTTTGGCAATGGCGCGGGCCCCAAGCCGTCCACACCCGTCGGCCTAACGGCTCGGCGCGGTGGAGACGAGCGAGATGCGACGTTGAGATGGGAACAGGTTCCCGGCGTCGTCGGATACAATGTCCGCTGGGGTATCGCGCCAACGAAACTGTACCAGACCTACCAGCGCTTTGCCGACGAGGGCACGACCCTCGAGCTTCGCGCCCTGACCGTTGGCCAGGCGTATTGGGTCGCGATCGAAAGCTTCGATGAGAATGGCGTCTCGACGCTGAGTCCAGCAGTGCCAGTTCGCTGAGTATGCGAGCCTGGCCATCGTGTGTTTCGGATGTCAATTTCTCCACATGTCTGACCTGACTCGAAGGGAGTTCGTCGAGCGCGGCGCCGTGGCCGCCGCGGTGGGCTTGCTGGGCGTTCGCGCAATAACTCGTGTGCGCTCGAACGACCTCACGCTCGACAACGATCTGATCTCCGCGACCTGGGCGGCGACCGACGGCGTCTTGAGGCCGCGTGAGATCGTCGATCGGCTGGATGGCGCGCGCCTAACGCTTCCCGAGCAACTCTTCACGTTGACGCTACGTGACGGCACGCGACTCGAGTCGAGCAGCATGCACATCGTGGACACGCCGAAGACCGAAGCGCTCGTCGGCGCGCCGAAAGCGTCACGCTTCGCCCAGCGCATCGGGGGCCATCGACTGACTGTCACTCTCGAAGACCCCAATCGACGCGTGCACGCCGTCTGGCACGCGGAGTTGCGTGACCGGGCGCGCTATCTCCGGCAGGAAGTCACCTTTCGTGCACTCGGCGCCCCGCTGCCGGTGAGCGAGATCGCGCTCGTCGATCTCCGCGTGCGCGGCGCGCAAGTCACCGGCACCGTGAAAGGAAGTCCGGTGGCGATGGGCCAATGGTTCGTTGGCTTCGAGCACCCGCTTTCGCAGAGCACGGTGGATGGGGATCACGTGCGCTGCGTGCTTTCGCGAGAGCTTCCACTCCGGCCTGAATCGCCGATCACCGTTTCGTCGGTGGTCGGAACCAGCCGCTCGGGGCAGCTGCGGCGCGACTTCCTCGAATACGTCGAGCGCGAGCGCGCGCATCCATACCGTACGTTCCTGCATTACAACTCGTGGTACGACATCGGGTATTTCTCGCAGTACTCGGAGTCCGAGGCCGTCGGCGCGATTCAGGCCTTCGGTGACCAGCTCGTGAGGCAGCGTGGGGTCGTACTCGACTCATTTCTCTTCGACGACGGCTGGGACGACCCACAGACTCTCTGGAGCTTTCACCCCGGCTTCCCCGACGGATTCAAGCGCGTGCGCACCGCCGCCGCCGAGTATGGCGCGGCGCCTGGCATCTGGATGTCGCCGTGGGGCGGCTACGGCGATCCAAAGAAGAAGCGCCTCGAGTTCGCGCAGCAGCAGGGCTTCGAGACGAACGAAGGCGGGTTCGCGCTGTCCGGTCCCAAGTACTACGAGCGCTTTCGCGATACGTGCTTCCGTATGATGCGCGAGTTCGGCGTGAATCAATTCAAGTTCGATGGAACCGGAAACGCCTCGAGGGCATTTCCAGGCAGTGTGTTCGACAGCGATTTCGACGCGGCGATCCATCTCATCGAGTCGCTGCGAGTGGAAAAGCCTGACCTCTATGTGAACCTCACGACGGGCACGTACCCGTCGCCGTTCTGGCTGCGGTACGCCGATTCGATCTGGCGCGGCGGCGAGGATCACGATTTCGCCGGCGTCGGTTCCGATCGCCAGCAGTGGATCACGTACCGAGATGGCGACACGTACGAGAACGTCGTTAGGCGCGGCGCGCTCTATCCGATCAACTCCCTCATGCTGCACGGACTGGTGTACGCGCGCTACGCGAAGAAGCTGGCGTCCGACCTCCACGGCGACTTCGTCGACGAGGTGCACACCTACTTCGGCACAGGGACGCAGCTCCAGGAGATGTACGTCACGCCGACGCTGGCGAACAACCAGTGGGCGTTCCTCGCCGAGGCGGCCAAGTGGTCGCGCGCCAACGCATCGACGTTGGTTGACACGCACTGGATCGGTGGTGACCCGAAGCAGCTCCAGGTCTATGGATGGGCATCCTGGTCACCGCGGCGTGGAATTATCACTTTACGAAACCCAAGCGCGGCGCAGCAGCGATTCGAGCTCGACGTCGAGCACGCATTCGAGCTGCCGCCTGAAGCCCAGCGACAATTCACCGCGCGCAGTCCGTGGTTTCGGGACAGTGGCAAGCGTGCGATCACGCTTCGCGCCGGAACCGCACATACAGTGCTTCTCGGGCCGTTCGAGGTGTTGACGCTCCAAGCTGAGCCGACCGCATGAAGCCGACGACGCTGGACTGGGCAATCGTCCTCATTTCGATTGCGATTTCATTCACGCCGACGATTCTGCTCGCACGGCGGGCGGGACGCAGCACCACCGAGTTCTTCACCTCGGGACGCGCAGCACCCTGGTGGCTCGTCGGCGCGTCCATGGTCGCGACGACGTTCAGTACCGACACGCCGAACCTGGTGACGAACTTCGTTCGTACTGGTGGTGTCGCCAACAACTGGGCCTGGTGGGCGTTCCTGCTCACCGGCATGGCGACGGTGTTTTTCTACGCACGACTCTGGCGACGATCGCGCGTCCTGACCGATCTCGAGTTTTATGAGATTCGCTACTCGGGCCGGCCAGCGACCTTCGTTCGTGGATTTCGCGCGCTCTACCTCGGCCTCTTCTTCAACTGCATCATCATGGCGACGGTCAATCTCGCCGCCGTCAAGATCGCGAATGTCGTCCTCGGCTGGTCGATGCTGAAGACGCTGGCGATTTGCACTGTGCTCAATATTGCGTTTGCGGCGACGTCCGGGCTGTGGGGTGTGATGGTCACGGACACGCTTCAATTCGTGATCGCGATGACCGCATCCTTCGCGGCCGCGTATTTCGCGGTGAAGCAACCCGCCGTGGGCGGCCTGACGGGATTACTGCACAAGATTCCGGCAAAGACGCTCAACGTGCTTCCCGACTTCGGTGATTGGAAGCTCACGGTATCGTTGCTCATTGTCCCGCTCACGGTGCAATGGTGGTCCGTCTGGTATCCTGGTGCCGAGCCGGGAGGCGGCAGCTATATCGCCCAGCGAATGCTCGCGGCGAAGAGCGAGCGGGATGCTCTCTCAGGCACGCTGTTCTTCAACGTGATGCACTACGCGCTGCGTCCATGGCCCTGGATCGTCGTCGCGCTCTCGTCGATCATCATTTACCCAAACCTTTCCGACATCGCATCCACGTTCCCCTACGTCGACCGGCAGCTGATTGGTCACGACATTGCCTACTCGGCGATGCTCAAGTTTCTCCCGGCCGGGTTTCTCGGGTTGATGATTGCGGGGATGCGCTCCGCGTACGAGTCGACGCTGTCGACGCACTTGAACTGGGGCACCTCGTACATCGTCCACGACTTTTACCGGCGTTTTATTCGTCCTGGGGAAGAAGAGCGGCACTACGTTCTTGCTGGTCGTGTCGTTACCGGGTTACTCATGCTTGCCGCCGCGGGTGTCACGTTCGTGCTGACGACCGCACAGCAGAGTTTCAACTTGATGATGTCGATCGGGGCGGGAACGGGACTGATCTATCTCCTGCGCTGGTTTTGGTGGCGGATCAATGCCTGGAGCGAGATCGCGGCAATGGCGAGCTCCTTCGTCGTCTCGGTTGGTTTCTTCATTGCGCAGAAACTTGGCGCCGATATCGACGCCACCACCGTACTGCTCGTGACGATTGCCGTTACGACCATTTGCTGGGTCACCGCGACGTACCTCACCGAGGCAACCGACGTCGCCACGCTCACGCGCTTCTATGCGCTGGTGCGTCCGCCTGGGCCGGGGTGGCGAGGCGTTCGCGAGCGTAGCGGATTGCCTGAATCATCGGATTCACTCGCTCACTCGCTTCTCGGCTGGGTGCTGGGGTGCACCTTTGTCTACGCGGGCCTTTTCGGCGCAGGCAGTCTGTTGTACGAACGCTGGGCGCAAGGCGCGGTGTGGGTCGTTCTCTTTGTGGTGAGCGGCATTGGGCTCGTCAGGCTGCTGAAGCGCGTCTGGTCCGACGAGCGCTCGGATGTGTCGGCGTCCACCAGCGTGACGTCGCCTCCGACCAAAGCGCTCATTCTCGCGCGCGGCCTCGGTACCCGCATGCGCGCTCCCGACAATGAGGCACAGCTCAGTCGCGAGCAGGCTGCGGCTGCCGATTCGGGAGTCAAGGCGATGATCGCGATCGATCGGCCCTTTCTCGACTATGTTCTGAGCGCGCTCGCCGACGCCGGATTCACCGAGACGTGCCTCGTCGTCGGACCGGAGCACGGTGCCTTGCGCAAATACTATGATCAGAATCCGCCGAGTCGCGTCCGCGTCCAGTTCGCGATCCAGGACAAGCCGTTAGGCACTGCTGACGCCGTGCTTGCCGCGGCCGACTTCATCGGTGGCGACGCGTTCGTCGTGCTCAACTCCGACAACTACTATCCGCCCGAAGTGCTGCGTTTGCTGCGTGACCAGACCGAAGCGGCGCTGCCGGCTTTCGAGCGTGAAACGCTGGTGCGTGGCGGCAACATTCCGGCCGATCGCATCGCTCGTTATGCACTGCTCGATATCGACGCGGATAGCTACTTGTGCCGAATCGTCGAAAAGCCGGACGCCGAAACGGAGCGCATGTTCGGTCCCGATCCGGCAGTCAGCATGAACGTCTGGCTTTTGACGCCGGCGATTCTCGAGGCGTGCCGACGGGTGGCGCCGTCCGCGCGCGGCGAGCTGGAGCTCCCAAACGCGGTTCAATGGGCGATCGATCACCTCGGCATGCGAATTCGCGCTGTGCCGGTGCGAGCGGCGGTGCTCGATCTCTCGCATCGTGGTGACATTCCGGAGGTCGCTGCTCGGCTTCGTGGTGTCCCAGTCCGCTTATAGGCCACTTTACCTCGATCCAGATCCAGCGCTGTGAGCTCGATTGCCGCCCGACTCGACTCGATCGGCCTGACCACAGAGCCGATCGAGTCGAAGGCCACACTCTTCGAACGTGCGCTCGACGCCCTCGGGTCGGGAGCGCGCGACGCTCGCATGTGGTGGGTGCCCGGACGCATCGAATTCCTCGGCAAGCACACCGACTACGCAGGTGGCCCAAGTCTGATTTGCGCCGTGGAGCGTGGCTTCGCGGTCGCCGCCGCGCCGCGCACTGATCGTCGCCTTCGCTTTCACGATGCATGCTCCAACGAGGCAGTCGAGCACGAGCTCGATGCCGAACTCTCGCCTCCACGTGGTCACTGGTCGAATTACCCGCTCACGGTCAGCCGGCGCGTTGCTCGTAACTTTCCAGGAGCTCTTCGCGGCGTCGATGTAGCCTTTGCGAGCGACCTTCCATCAGCCGCAGGGTTGAGTAGCTCGAGCGCGCTCATTGTCGCGACCTTCCTCGCGCTCTCGGACGCAAACCAACTTCCGGCACGCGCAGAGTATCGCGCGACGATTCGCGGCCTCGAGGGGCTCGCGGGCTACCTCGGGGCGGTCGAAAATGGGTCGAATTACGGCAGCCTTGTCGGCGACAAGGGCGTCGGGACGCAAGGCGGTAGCGAGGACCATACCGCGATTCTCTGTGCCCGACCCGGAGCGCTCGCGCAGTATTCCTACCTTCCGATACGCTGCGCGCGCGTCGTAGCACTGCCTAACGAGTTGGTGTTTGCCGTGGCGTCGAGCGGCGTCGTGGCAGCAAAGACGGGCGGCGCAATGGAACGGTACAACCGTGCCTCGGCGCTCGCAGCCCAGGCGTTGAATGCATGGCGAGACGCAAAAGCCAGTCGTGCTCCGACCCTGAGCGTCGCCCTCGCCGAAGCGCCGAACGGCATCGCGGACTTTCGCGACGTGCTGAGAGCTCAGCGCGAAGTACTCGACCGTGTCGAACAATTCTACGAGGAATCAACTCGCGTTCAGGAAGCCGGTGACGTGCTCAGCGCCGGCAATCTCGATCGCCTCGGCGCGCTCGTCGACGAGTCACAGGCGGGCGCCGAGCGGTTGCTGAGAAACCAGATCCCGGAGACGATTGCCCTTTGGCGCATTGCGCGCGACATGGGAGCCGTTGCGGCTTCGGCCTTCGGCGCCGGGTTTGGCGGAAGCGTCTACGCTCTGGTGCATTTGTCCGACGCGCTCGATTTTGTACAGCGCTGGCTCGAGCGCTACGGCGGCGCTTTTCCGACTCGGGAGGGAACCGCGTTTGTTACGCGTGCTGGCCCGCCGGCGACGGTGCTTCCATAAAAACATGCTGAGTGT
>DATEGN010000572.1:0-6464 GCA_035280125.1 Gemmatimonadaceae bacterium
CTCGATCACACAATCGAAGACTCGTGGTCATTTGCCGCCTATTGCCGCCACGTTAAAAAAGGTGCTAAAACGCGACGCGCCCGGCGGCTTTCCCGCCCGGGCGATTTTGTTTTTGCGTCGCGCTAGGTAGCAATCCACACCTAGCCAGAGCGATCATGCCTGTCACACTGCATCTGCCAACCGTCCTCGCCAAGCTCGCCGATGGCCGAGTGCTCGATGCCGAGGGCGGCACGGTCGGCGCGGTCGTCGCCGACGTCGCCACCCGATATCCGGCGCTCGCGCCACGGCTGCGCGATGACACCGGCAATCCGTATCCCTTCGTCACGTTCTATCTCAATGACGAAGACATTCGCTTTCACGGGGGCTTCGAGGCTGCGGTTCAGGATGGCGATGAGCTGACCGTCGTGCCGGCCATCGCAGGAGGATGAGGAGATGCCACACTTCAATGGTGGCGACACGCTGACCAATGAGGAGGTGCTGCGATACAGCCGGCATCTCATTCTCCCGGACGTGGGCGTCGATGGTCAGAGAAAGCTCAAGGTGGGTCGCATCCTGCTCATTGGCGCGGGCGGGCTTGGTTCACCGCTCGCGTTGTATCTCGCGGCGGCTGGCGTCGGCACCCTCGGACTCGTGGACTTCGACGTCGTCGATGTCTCGAACCTCCAGCGTCAGGTGTTGCACGGCACGAAGGATGTCGGCCGCCCGAAGCTGGAATCCGCGGTCGACCGCATTCGCGACGTGAATCCTCACGTGCACGTCGAGCCCTACGACACGCGCCTAACGTCGGAGAATGCGCTCGACATCATTCGCGATTACGATGTCGTCATCGATGGCACCGACAACTTTGCAACGCGGTATCTCACAAACGACGCATGCGTGTTGCTGGGCAAACCTAACGTTTACGGATCGATCTTTCGCTTCGAGGGGCAGGCATCGGTCTTTGCGCTCGAGGAGGGACCGTGCTATCGGTGTCTCTTCCCCGAGCCGCCGCCGCCAGGACTCGTCCCGAGTTGCGCGGAAGGCGGAGTGCTCGGCGTGCTCCCCGGACTCGTTGGTACAATCCAGGCGACGGAGGGTATCAAGCTCATACTCGGCGTCGGCGAGCCGCTCGTCGGGCGACTGTTGTTGATCGACGCGCTGAGCATGAGATTCCGAACGGTCAAGCTCCGCAAAGATCCGAAGTGTCCAGCGTGCGGAACGCACGAAATCACGGAACTGATCGATTACGATCAGTTCTGCGGCGTCGCGCCGGAGGCGACCGTGGCGAACACGAACCAGATTCCCGAAATCACGCCGGCGGAGCTCGCCGAGCGCTTGAGTCGTGGAGACGACATCGACCTGATCGACGTCCGCGAGCCGCACGAGCTGAATATCGCGCGGATCCCGAATGTGCGACTCATCCCACTCGGAACGTTGGCTGAGGCGCTGCCGACGCTCGACAGCTCGCGCGAAGCGGTGGTCATCTGCCGCACGGGAGCGCGGAGCGGCCGCGCGGTGCAGCAGCTACGCGCGGCGGGATTCCGTCGGGTTTGGAATTTGGCTGGTGGAATTCATCGATGGGCGGATGAAGTCGATCCCTCTTTGCCGAAGTACTGATGCGAATGTGTCGCCCCGTTCGCTCGGGATGACAATGGTGGCCCCAACTAGCTTTCACGTATCATGACGTCAGTCCAGCACTCGACCCTGCGTGTACTTCCGCAACGCTGCCGGCTGTGCGGCGCGGAGCAGGAAGGCGCGGCAGTCGCGATCTGTGAGCACTGCCTCGGACCGCTCGAGCCGCTCTATCCGGCCGAGCGTGAGCTCCCGGATCGTGCGACGATCGAGCGGCGAGCGCCGTCGCTCTGGCGGTACCGCGAGTGGCTGCCGTTCGATGGAGAACCCGTGCTGTCGCTCGATACGGGATTCACGCCACTCGTCGAGGCACCGCGGCTCGCGCAACGGCTTGGTGTCGCCCGAGCCTGGGTCAAGAACGACAGCGTCTCGCATCCGAGTCTTTCGTTCAAGGATCGCGTCGTCGCGACCGCGGTCAATGCGGCGCACGCGTTCGGCCTAACGACGATCGGCTGCGCGTCAACCGGCAATTTGGCAAATGCCGTCGCGGCACAGGCGGCGCGTGCCGGTTTCGCGGCGTGGATTTTCATTCCCGAAGACCTGGAACTCGGAAAGATCATTGGCACGGCGGTGTACGCGCCGAATCTCGTGCGCGTGCGCGGGCACTACGACGACGTCAATCGACTCTGCGCGCAGCTCGCCGATCGATTTGGATGGGGGATCGTCAACGTCAATCTGCGCGGCTACTACGGCGAGGGCTCAAAGACGATCGCGTTCGAGATCGCGGAGCAGCTTGGCTGGCGGTTGCCGACGGCTGTCGTCGCGCCGATGGCGGGCGGATCGGTGGTGACGAAGCTACGCAAAGGTTTCGGTGAGATGTTGGCCGCCGAGCTGACGAATGGAGCACCACCGCGGCTGTTCGGTGCGCAAGCTGAAGGATGCGCGCCGATCGTCAGGCACTTCGATCGCGGTGATGATCGCATCATCCCCGAGGTGCCGAACACCATCGCTCGGTCGATCGCGATCGGTAACCCGGCTGATGGCGTCTTCGCGGCAAAGGCGATGCGCGAGACAGGCGGCGCGGCGCAGGCGGTCAGTGACGAAGCGCTCGTCGCCGGCATGAGGCTCCTCGCGGAAACCACTGGCATCTTCACCGAGACCGCCGGTGGTGTCACGGTCGCGGCGGCACTCGCACTCGCCAAGCGCGGCCTGATTCGCGCCGCCGACGAGGTCGTTCTCTGCATAACGGGGAATGGCCTCAAGACGACGGAGGCAGTTCGTGATCGTCTGCCCGAAGCACCGTTGATCGCCCCGAAGGTACGTGAAGTCGCGGCGCTCGTCGCGGAGCGCGGAGCGTAGCGGTTTTGCGAGCGCTGTATCGGTTCCTGACGTATCAGCTGGCGTCGTGGGTCGTACTCGCGGTCGTCGCGAGCGGCATGGGCTGGCCAGGTCCCGTCATCGTCGCCGTGGCGGCCGTCTACACAACGGTTCCGCTGCTCGCGTTCATGCGCTGGCGCGGCTGGCCCTTTTATCCCAACGCATTCTTTCGAGTAGCGGTCGTCCGCGTGTTGCTGTACACGCAACTGCTGCTGCCATTTGTTGCGGGCGCGGCACTTATAGGAATGCTCATCGGCGCCCCGTTCGGCACGGCTCTGCTCTTCGGCCGCGGCTTCGCCGGTACGGTCTTGTTGATGGGCGCGCTCGTTCTCATCGCAGGCTACATCGGTTCGCGCCGGCTCGTTGTTCGCGAGGTGGAGGCGAGCGTTCGCGGCCTGCCAGCATCGTTCGACGGCCTCCGGATCGCTCAGATCTCGGACCTGCACGTCGGTCCTCAGACGTCGAAGCGATTCCTCGCACATGTGGCGGAGACGGTCGGACGCGTGGCCGCGGATATCATCGCCGTGACGGGCGACGTCGTCGACGATCGCGCCGAGGACGTGCCGTGGTATGTGGCCGCTTTCGCACGGCTGCGCGCGCCGCTTGGCGTCTACCTGATTCCTGGCAACCACGACATCTACGCGGGATGGGACGCCGTATCGCGGTCGCTGAGCGCCAGTACCGACCTGACGATCCTCGTCAATGACTCGCGTGTTGTCGAGCGTGCCGGCGCACGGCTCGCGATCGTCGGCACCGGCGACCCGGCTGCACGCGCCCGCTGGAGCACGGTG
Organism: Gemmatimonadaceae bacterium; assembly: GCA_035280125.1. Taxonomy (GTDB): domain Bacteria; phylum Gemmatimonadota; class Gemmatimonadetes; order Gemmatimonadales; family Gemmatimonadaceae; genus AG2. The sequence continues at coordinate 3,720 of DATEGN010000572.1, forward strand.
CCTAACGAGCAAGCGGCGCCGGATGTCGATCGCGCCCTCGCGGAGGTCCCCGGGGCGACAACGATCGTGGCGTTCGCGCATAATCCCGCACTCTGGCCCGGCCTCGCGGAGCGGGGCGTTGCGTTGACGCTGAGTGGCCACACGCACTGGGGCCAATTCGCGCTTCCACGATTCGGCTGGAGCCTCGCGTCGCCATTTCTCGACCACGCAATGGGCGGCCATCGCGAGGGAGACGCGTTGTTGTACATCAATCCGGGGACGGGTTATTGGGGGATCCCATTCCGCCTCGGCGCGTTTCCAGAAGTCACCGTCGTAACGCTGAAACGAGCGGACGAGGCAGGGCTCTGGGTAGGAAAATCACGGCTCGCCGCATAAGAGCGGAACGGCTCAAGGAGCTCGCTGTTCTCGTCTCGCTCTTAGCCGCGCCATTCCCTATCATTCAGCCATGACCCTCCCTCGCCTTCTCGCGGTCCTTTTCCTGACCGCGTCGTCAGTCTCGGCTCAACAGCCGCAATCGCGCTCGGCCACCGATCCCTATATGGCCCGGGCGATCAAGGTCCTTACCGAGCAGCCGATCGTCGACGGACATAACGATTTGCCCTGGCGAATTCGTGAGGACAAGAACCATCCCATGGATGTGGAAGCGTACGACCTGCGCGCGCATACGCCTGGAATGACCGATCTGGCGCGGCTCAAGGCCGGTCACGTCGGCGGGCAATTCTGGTCGATTTACATTCCGGGCGAGCGAGGCGACGCGGTGTACAAGCCTCACGGCAAGGTGTCGAGCCAGCCCGGATATGCGCGGGCACAGCTCGAGCAAATCGATATCGCGCGTCGCGTCATTGCGCGTTATCCCGAGCTGCAATGGGCGACCACGGCCGATTCCGTTCGCGCTGCCATCGCGAAGGGGCGGCTCGGCTCGATGCTTGGCCTCGAGGGCGGGCATGCGATTGAGAATTCGCTCAATCTGTTGCGCACCTATTACGCGCTCGGTGCGCGCTACATGACGCTGACGCACAACGTCACGCTCGACTGGGCCGACGCCGCGCTCGATACCGCCAGGCACGGCGGCCTCACGCCGTTCGGGCGCGAGGTCGTTCGCGAGATGAACCGCCTCGGCATGCTCGTGGACCTGTCGCACGTGTCGCCGGGAACGATGAGTGCCGCGCTGGACGTCACCGTCGCCCCCGTGATCTTCTCGCATTCTGCCGCGCGAGCGCTCGTCGATCATCCGCGCAACGTGCCCGACTCGATTCTCGCGCGCGTACCGAAGAACGGCGGCGTGGTGATGGTGCCGTTCGTGACCAGCTTCGTCTCGAAGGCAGTCTACGACGACGATAATCAGCTCGCCGCGATCACCGCCGACGCGGCGCGCCGGCATCCTGGTGACAGCGCGGCTGCGCGCGCCGAGGTCGCGAGCTGGCGCACAGCGCATCCGCGGCCCACCGCCTCGATCGCCGACGTCGCGAATGCCATCGAGCACGTCCGGAGAGTTGCCGGCGTCGATCATGTCGGCATCGGCAGCGATTTCGACGGCATCGACGAGACCGTGGTTGGCCTCGAGGACGTCTCGAGATATCCGGCGGTGTTCGCGGAGCTCGCGCGTCGCGGTTGGAGCGACGCGGATCTCAAGAAGCTGGCGGGCGCCAACGTGCTCCGCGTTCTCGCCCAGGCGGAGCAGGTCGCGACACGCTTGCAGCGCGAGCGCCCGCCTTCGACGGCAACCATCGAGCAGCTCGACGGCGTCGCGATGCACACGGCGACGCCGTGAGCCGTATCTAAATTGGGCCTTGCGGCTTGATCTCGGCGAGCGCGCGCCGCACGAGCCGCACGGGAATACCCGCCGCCGTCGCCTCGGCCTCGAGCTCGCGCACGGTGTAGGGGACCGAGGCTACTGCCAGACGCGCTGTCATCTCTCGAACAACCCCGGTTTGCATCGCTGCCGCCCGTTCGATTGCGAGAGCGGCCTCGCGTGGTGAAACGCTCCGCGCGTCGAACTCACCGGTGCGCGTCAACGCCGGTTCGGAGATGCGCAACGCCTTCTCGAGAGCGTCCGCGAGGGCCTCGCCAGTCGGATATCGCGCGTCGCGGCCCTTCGAGAGGCAGCGGTCGATCACCGCAGCGATCGGTGCGGGGACGCGCGGCGCCACCGAGGCAAGCGTGGGCGCGGGATGATTGAGATGTCCGTTCAGGATCGCGGCCACATTCGCCGCGGTGAACGGTAAGCGTCCACTCAATAACAAGAAGCCGACGACACCGAGGGCATACAAGTCGCTCCGCCCATCGAGCGGCTCACCGTTGATTTGCTCCGGGCTCATGTAGCTCGCCGTGCCGACGATGAGCGCGTCGTGCGTCAACGTCGGGCCAGACTCGACTCGTGCGATACCGAAGTCGGTCACGATCGCGCGGCCCGAACCATGCTCGATCATTATGTTCTCGGGCTTGACGTCGCGGTGGATGACTCCACGCGCGTGAGCATATGCTAATGCCCACGCCACTTCACGAAGAAAACGCACGGCATCCGCTGCCGGCAGCGGCCCACGCGCGCCAATGCGCTCGGCGAGATTCTCGCCCTCGATGAAGGGCATGGCGAAGAACGGGTGGCCCGCGAGCTCGTCGGCGCGAAAGACGGCGACGATGTTCGGGTGTGAAAGCCGGCCGGCCGTGCGCGCCTCGCGCAGGAACAACTCGCGCAACTCGGACTCCGCGGCGAGATGCGGGGGCAGCACCTTGATGGCGACGAAC
>DATEGN010000573.1:0-5561 GCA_035280125.1 Gemmatimonadaceae bacterium
GGATCATCTGCATGAGCATTTTATCAACCCGGTCGTCGTGCGCCACGGACGCTACATGCCGCCGACCGCGCCGGGCTACAGCATAACGATGCGCCCCGAATCGCTGGTCGAGTACGCCTATCCGCAGGGCGACGCGTGGACGAATCGCACCGTCTAGCGTGGTGGCGCGAGGCGCGCTTCGGGATGTTCATCCACTGGGGCGCGTACGCCGTACCTGCGGGCAGCTACAAGGGCGAGCGCATTCCCGGGCTCGGCGAATGGATCATGAGCAGCGCGCAGATTCCAGTCGCCGAGTACGAGCAGTTGGTCCATCAATTCAATCCGTCTCGCTTCGACGCCGACGCGTGGGCGTGCGCGGCAAAGCAGGCGGGGATGAGGTACATCGTCATCACCGCGAAGCATCACGATGGCTTCGCGCTCTTTGATTCGACGGTGTCGGACTATGACATCGTGGACGCCACGCCGTACCATCGCGATGCCATCGGCGCGCTCGCGGCGGCTGCGCACCGTCATGGGCTGAGGTTCGGCGCGTATTACTCGATCATGGATTGGCACCACCCGTATGCGCAGGCGCCGAGTTTTCCTGAGTACAACTCGAAGACGTTTCGCAATCCGCATTTCGATCGGTACGTCGAGAACTACCTGAAGCCGCAGCTCCGGGAGCTCATCACCCAGTATCCGGAGATCGACATCCTTTGGTTCGACGGCGAGAAGATCGCGGATTGGAGCGACGCGCGTGGGAAGGAGATTTACGACTTTGTACGCACCCTCAAGCCAAGTCTCATCATCAACAACCGGGTCGGCCACACCAGCCAAAAGAAGAGTGGCTTGACGCCGGAGGGACGCATCGGCGTCGGCGATTTTGGTACGCCGGAGCAGGAAGTGCCACCGGAGGGACTTCCCGGAGTGGATTGGGAGACCTGCATGACGATGAACGGCACGTGGGGATTCAAGTCCTACGACGATGACTGGAAGGACACGCGCACACTGGTCCGCACACTCATCGATGCCGCATCGAAAGGCGGCAATTTCCTACTGAACGTAGGTCCGACCGGGGAAGGAATGCTTCCGGAGGCGATCCGCAGCCGCCTTGCGGAGTTGGGTGCCTGGATGCATGAGAACGGTGAGGGCGAGCCGATCTACGGCACGACCGTCAGCCCATACGGGCAGCCGGTGTGGGGCCGCTATACGGCGAAGGGGAGCACGGTCTACGCGCACGTCTTCGATTGGCCACAGGATGGATGTCTCGAGCTGACGGGCGTTACGCTGACGCCGACGCGGGCCTCTCTATTCGTCGATAAGCAACCTTTAAACATGGAGAGAGCAGGAGTGACCACCACAGTCCACTTGCCGGCGGTGCCGCCGAGTACGATCGCATCGGTCGTCGTCCTCGAGTTTCCGGCACGGCGATGAAAACGCTCGACGTCGGCACTCGATCAGCAGTCGGCCACTCACCATACGAGAAGCAACCATGCCGGAATTTCTGAAAGAAGACACTCGAGGTACGCCATGAAGCTCAGCACTCTCGCCCTTGCCGTGGTCCTTCTGCAGGCGTGCGGACGCGCGAGCGGCGACCACCAGCGCACCGCCACCGGGTCGAAGACCCTCACCATCGCCGTCATTCCGAAGGGCACGACCCACGAATTCTGGAAATCCATTCACGCAGGCGCTGTGCATGCCCAACAAGAGCTGGCCGCGTCCGGGGATTCGGTGGCGTTAGTCTGGAAGGGTCCGATGCGGGAAGACGACCGCGAACAACAAGTTCAAGTCGTCGAAGGGTTCGTGAGCGAAGGCGTGCAGGGAATCGTGCTCGCGCCACTCGATAACCGCGGTCTCGTGCGTCCGGTCGAGGAGGCACAGCACGCCGGTGTGCCGACGGTGATCATCGACTCGGGGCTCGAGACCGATTCGATCGTGAGCTTCGTCGCGACGGACAACCTGAAGGGCGGAGCACTCGCGGCCGATCGACTCGGTGAGCTTCTCGGAGGCAAGGGCAAGGCCCTGATGCTTCGTTATGCCGAGGGATCAGCGAGCACGGAGGCACGAGAGAAAGGTTTCCTGGACGAGCTGCACGCGAAATATCCCGGCATTCAGCTCGTCTCGGCCGATCAGTACGCCGGACCGACGCGCGAGACGGCCAAGCGGGCAAGTGAGAACGTGCTCAACCGCTTTGGCGGCGATCTGCAAGGCATTTTCACGGTGAACGAATCGTCGACGATCGGGATGCTGCTCGCGCTCCAGGACATCAACAAGGCGGGACGAGTCCACTTCATCGGCTTCGACTCGAGTCCAATCCTGCTGACGGCGATGCGGGCGCATCAGCTCGATGGTCTTGTGATCCAGGATCCGATGAAAATGGGCTATCTCGGTGTGAAGACGATGGTCGATCACTTGCGCGGACGGTCCGTGCCTCGCCGAATCGACACCGGGGTCACGCTCGTAACGCCGGCGAACATCGACTCGGCGGGCGTGAAAGACCTCGTCACGCCGCCGATCGAGAAATATCTCGCCGGCCGATGACCGTGCTGCGCGTCTCCGGGATCACGAAGCGCTTCGGCGCCACGATCGCGCTCGATGGCGTCGACCTCGAGCTCAGGCCGGGAGAGGTGCACGCACTGATCGGTGAAAATGGCGCTGGTAAGAGTACGCTCATGAACGTGCTCGCTGGTGCCGTGCAACCCGACGCCGGTGCGATGGAAATGGATGGAGCGCCCTATGCGCCCGCTTCGCCGCTCCATGCCCGTCGACGCGGGATTGCGCTGATTCATCAAGAGCTTTCCCTATGCCCGCACCTGTCGGTCGCCGAGAACATTCTGCTCGGGATCGAGCCGTCGCGGCTGGGGCGAGTGGATTTCACGGAAAGCCGGCGGCGGGCCGCGGCGCTCCTCGATGAATTTGGCCACGCTGACGTGCGGCCAGATGCCATTGTCGGCCGACTTTCGCTTGCGGCGCGTCAAGTGGTAGAGATTTGCCGCGCGTTGGCCGCGAACGCTCGTCTCGTATTGATGGACGAGCCGACAAGCAGCTTTCAGCGTGAGGACACGGAGCGCGTTTTCGCACTCGTGCGCCGTCTGGCCGCGCGCGGGATCAGCGTCGTGTACATCAGTCATTTCCTCGAGGAAGTGCGAGAGGTCACCGATCGATACACGGTGTTGCGCGATGGCCGGAGCGTCGCGAGCGGGGGGATAACGAGCGTCACGAATGAGCAGCTCATTGCTCAGATGGTGGGCCGAAATATTTCGGGACTCTTTCCGCCGCGAACACGCGCCGCTGCTGGTGGCGACATCGCGCTCAGCGTTCGCGATCTCACCGCGCCAGGCATCGAGCGCGTCAGCTTGGATCTGCGAAGTGGTGAGATATTTGGCATCGCCGGATTGATTGGTTCCGGCCGAAGTGAGCTGATACGAGCGTTGTTCGGACTCGAGGCGATAGGGTCGGGCGAGATTCTCGTGCGCGGTAAAGGAGTGCAAACGGTCAAGGGCGGGACCGCTCGCCGTCTCGCCGCGGGTCTTGGCTACTTGAGCGAAGATCGCAAGGGCGAGGGACTCGCGCTGCCCCTTTCGGTCGCCGACAATCTCACGCTCACGGGACTTTCGCCCATGCGCAGTCGTTGGGGATGGCTCGACTTAGGTCGGCAGCGCGAACGTGCGCAACACTGGATCGCTCGCCTGCATGTTCGTGCCCGTTCGCCCCAACAGCCCGTGCGCACTCTCTCGGGTGGCAATCAGCAGAAGGTCGCGTTAGGCAGACTTCTGCACCAGGATGCGTCGATCCTTCTCCTGGACGATCCAACGCGCGGGATCGATATCGCGAGCAAGGAACAGGTTTACAGTATCATCACGGGCGCCGCCGACGAGGGCAAAGCGGTGCTGATGGTCAGTTCGTACCTGCCTGAGCTCTTTGGCCTCTGCGACCGCTTGGCGGTAATGCGGCGAGGTCGGCTCTCCGAGGCGCGGCCGGTGAGTGCATGGACGCCGCAGAGCGTGCTGGCCGCGGCGATTGGCGGCGCGGGGTGAGGGTGTGCGGTTGCGGGAAAGCGAGCTACGGACTTGCCGGTTAGCGAACGCTAAAACTCCCGCGCCCCACCCCCGGGCGCTTCGTATCCCCGGTCTCGAAACGCCGCGCTCGGCGAATCGTCTTCATAGGCCCCAACGGCCACTCACTCGACGCAGGGAAAGGGCGTTGGCGCGCAGGCGGCAGCCAAATCAATCGTTCGAACGAATGATCCGCTCGCGAGGGCACTTCGTCAGGACGTCGGGACCTCGGCGCTACGGCGGCTGGGGACTCGCGGTTGCTCTCGCCGCAGCCGCACTCAGTGGTGCGTTGGGCTCATGTGCCGATCCGGACGGCGCTTCCGCGAGCGACCGGACGGGCATGCCGGCGAGCGCCGCCAGTGCGCAGTCCACAGATCGCGATCCGTCCAGGAGCGAGGCGACCCGCGCTGTCGACATTGCTCCCCTCCTTACTGAGGCACTCGTCGCCCAACAGGGAACTTGTTTTCTGACCGCGAGCGGGCCCGAACGCTCGCGTCTTGTTTACAGCTTGCTTCCCAGCCAGGCGTCCTACCTTCGGCTCACCGTCGTTGCGTCGCCCGACGGCGCACGACCGGTGATGGTGGACCTCGCCCGCGGGCTCACGGGCCGCCGCATCCTCTACGCGACGCTAGCGCCCGGCGCCGAGCTGGTGCGCCTTCAGATGTTCCGCTCGGCGAGCGATCGACGGCCGACGGTGACCGATGTACCACTCGCGGATCCAGCAGCGCAACATCTCCTGCTCCTCGGTGAGCGCGCGCTGACGCTGCCGTGCCGAAGCACTTGAGCGCCTTATAGGCTCGGCTCTTGCCGCGGGGGCCCCTCCACCTCAATTAGCAGGAATCACTGTCCGATCGCCGCGCATCTCGATCATCGTTAGGTGATCGTGATTCTGTCGTGATCGGTGGCAGTCGATCTGAGCATTTCGAACCGGAGGCCCCCCAATGAAAGCCAGTGAGCTCATGACGCCGAGCCCGTGTGTGTCCTCACCCGCAGATTCGCTCGCGGCCGCGGCGAGACTCACGGGCGACAAGGATTGTTTGGGAGTGCCTTGAGCAGGATCGCGATGAGCTCGTCAAGGCACGCTTTGTGTATGCTCTCCAATAGGGGAACGGTTACCTATCCCTCGACCCCCGTGCTTGAGGAGGTCTTTGATGGAGACGCCGTATCGCGAGTTTACAGATTCGGCTGGCGTGAGGTGGAAAGCCTATCGAGTAGAGCCTCAGCGCGTTTCACCAGCGCTCGAGCGGCTCCGCGATAGTCTGCCGGCACAGGCGAGCGAGCGTCGCCGACCATGGCTGCTCTTTGAATCCGAGAGCGGAAGGCGTCGTCTGTCACCGGTCCCGGCCGGCTGGGACGGGAGCTGCACGGACGCCGACCTCGAACAATGGTGCGAAATTGCAGAGCGGATACCGCCCGCGCCGGAACGGCGCGAAGTTGATCATCCGGGCTGACATCACAACGTGGCGCGCACCCAGCGCGCAAACCGATGGATGATTGACGACTGCCGCGGCAGCAGCTTCTCCAGCT
>DATEGN010000574.1:0-4649 GCA_035280125.1 Gemmatimonadaceae bacterium
GGGGGGTGGAGGGTCTGGTACCCTCTACCCTCTGCCCTCGACCCTCTGCCTAACCGGCCCCTGCTTCATTCACCAACATCTCTCCAATGCTCTTCCCCTGCGGCACCATCGGGAAAACGTTCACTTCACGCTCGACACGGAAGTCGATGACGACCGATCCATCATGCTGCCATGCGGTGCGGACGCTGTCTTCGACGTCCTCGGCCCGCTCGACGGTCAGACCGCGCAGACCGTGTGCTTCGGCGAGCTTCGCGAAGTCGGGACTAATGAGCGGCGTGGCGCTGTACACCTTGTTCTCGAAGAGCTGCTGCCACTGCCGCACCATGCCGAGGTATCCGTTGTTCACAATCGCCACTTTCACGTTGCGGACGTTTTCTTGCACGAGCGTCGAGAGCTCCTGGTTCGTCATCTGAAAGCCACCGTCGCCGACGATCACCCAAACTGTCTCGTTAGGATGGGCCAGAGCAACGCCGAGCGCGGCCGGCAGCGCAAAACCCATCGTGCCGGCGCCACCGCTCGTTATGTGCGTCCGCGGTCGCTGCCAGTCGATCAGCTGTGCCGCCCACATCTGATGTTGACCGACGTCCGTGACGACCCGATAATCGCCGCGCTCGTTGAGTGTCCGGTTCAACTCTGCATAGACGTCGTGCGGCATGAGCGCGGCATCCGGTGGTCGGACGAGCTCACGGTGGCGGCTCTGATATTGTGACTGTTCGTGGCGGATATGCGTGAGCCATTCATCACCGTGTCGCGGCCGCGCGTGGCTGAGCAACGCGTGCAACACGCGTCGCGCATCACCGACGATCGGTACGGCGACGGCTACGTTCTTGCCGATTTCTGTGGGATCGATGTCGATATGAATCACTTTCGCCCGGGGCGCGAAGGTCGACGCCTTTCCCGTTACGCGATCGTCGAATCGGCCGCCCACGTTGAGCAGCACGTCGCATTCCTGGAGCGCGCGATTCACGTGCACCCATCCATGCATGCCCGGCATGCCAAGGCTCAGTGGGTGACTTTCGGGGAAGGCGCCCATGCCATGGAGCGTCGTGATCACCGGAATGCCGGTGCACTCGGCGAGCGCGAGCAGCTCCGTCGTCGCCCCGGATTGAATCACGCCGTTGCCGGCCATGATCAGCGGCCGTTCGGCCTCATTCAGGAGTGCCGCGGCCGCGCGGATCTGCCGCGGGTTCCCCGTGTACGTCGGCCGATAGCCAGGCAGATGGAGCTCGACGTCCCAGTTAGGCGTTAGGTGCGCTTGCTGCGCGTCCTTCGTGACATCGATGAGCACGGGCCCGGGCCGCCCACTCGACGCGAGGAAGAATGCCTCGCGGAACACGTACGGCAATTCCTCGGCGTGGGTGACGAGGTAATTGTGCTTCGTGATCGGCACCGTTATGCCGGTGATGTCCACTTCCTGAAATGCGTCCTTGCCGAGCACAGATCGGGGCACCTGCCCCGTGATCGCCACGAGCGGAGTCGAGTCCATCCAGGCGTCGGCGAGTGGTGTCACGAGATTCGTGGCACCCGGACCACTCGTTGCGACGCACACGCCGACCCGACCTGTCGCGCGTGCGTAGCCTTCGGCGGCATGACCGGCGCCCTGTTCGTGGCGACAGAGCACATGATGCAGGCGCTCGCGATGACTCGCCAGCGCGTGATAGAACGGCATGATTGCGCCGCCGGGAATCCCGAAAATGACGTCCACTCCCTCACGAATGAGGGCCTCGCACATCACCTCGGCGCCCGTTCTCGATGTACTCATCGTGCGAGCGCCACTGGCGTTTCGATCACGTCGCGCAGTGTCGTTGCGAGCGCGGGAACGGCCAGCACCGCGCCGGTGCTCGCGTTCGAGACGAGTGCGGTGTATCGCGCCAGCCAGCCTCGCGTGTACTTCGGGGTTGGTGGCATCCATGCGGCGTGCCGCCGACTGAGCTCGTTAGGTGTGAGCTCGACCTCGAGCGTGCGGCCGACCAGATCGATGGCAACGATGTCGCCGTCCTGTAGGAGTGCAATCGGCCCGCCCTCGGCGGCTTCGGGCGCGATATGGCCGATGCTCAATCCGCGCGAGCCGCCGGAGAAGCGACCGTCGGTAATGAGCGCCACGCGCGAACCGAGCGGCATTCCCTTGAGCATGCTCGTGAGCGAAAGCATCTAGCGCATGCCCGGTCCGCCACGCGGGCCCTCATAGCGCACGACGACGACGTCGCCCGGCTCGATGCGAGATGCGCGAAGGTCAGTGATCGCATCTTCCTCACAGTCGAACACGCGCGCCGGTCCGCGGAAGGTCATTTCGTGCTGTTCGACGGCGCCCACTTTGATCACGGCGCCGTGGGGCGCGAGATTTCCGAAGAGCACCGAAAGCGCGCCACGCGTCGAATGCGGGCGTGTCAACGGGCGGATGCAGTCGGTGTTGAGGTTGGCGACGCTGGCGAGATTGTCACCTAACGACTGACCGGTGACCGTCGGTGCGTCGAGATCGAGCGCGCCGGGCAAAGCGGACAGCTCCTTGAGGATCGCGGGCACGCCGCCGGCAGCGTGAACGTCCTGCATGTGCCATTGTCGGTCGCCGTCCCACGCCGGTGAGATCTTCGCGAGGTGAGGCACTCGCTCCGCCACTTCGTTGAATCGCGCAAGCGGGTAGTCGAGTCCTGCTTCGCGCGCGAGCGCGAGGACGTGCAGTACCGTGTTCGTCGAGCCGCCCATCGCGACGTCGAGCGCGATGGCATTGTCGATGGCGCTCGCGGTCACGATATCACCGAAGTTGACACCCTTGTCGAACAACGCCATCAGGGCTGTCGCGGCACGGCGCGCGAGTGCGTGACGTTCGGGCGATGTCGCGAGGATCGTCCCATTCCCCGGCAGCGCGATGCCGAGTCCCTCGCAGAGACAATTCATCGAGTTCGCGGTGAACATGCCGCTGCAGCTCCCGCACGTTGGACATCCACCGGATTCGAGCTCGGCGAGGCGAGCGTCGTCGATCGTGCCGGCGAGGCGCGCACCGACACCCTCGAAGACGGTGATGAGATCGATCTTGCGGCCGCTGTGATCGACGCCGGCTTGCATCGGTCCGCCGGAAACGAAGACGGTCGGGAGATTCACGCGCGCGGCACCCATGAGCATACCGGGAACGATCTTGTCGCAGTTCGGAATGCAGATCATCGCGTCGAAGCAGTGTGCGCGTGCCATTGTCTCGACGGCGTCGGCAATGAGCTCTCGCGACGGCAGCGAGTAGCGCATCCCGTCATGTCCCATGATGATGCCGTCGTCGACGCCAATCGTGTTGAACTCGAACGGCACGCCGCCGGCCCCGCGAATGGCTTCCTTCACGACGCGGCCGAATTCCTGCAAGTGGACGTGACCCGGAACGATGTCGACGTACGAGTTGCAGACGGCGACGAATGGCTTGTCGAAATCGTTAGGCGACCGGATCTGACCGGTAGCGCGAAGGAGACTGCGGTGGGGCGCTCGCTCGAAGCCGCGTTTGATCGTGTCAGAGCGCATGTTCGTCGACGGTGGGCGCGGTCGTATTCGTTCTCATTCGTTGCTCCATATGCGAAAGGCCCCTTCTGGTGCGAAGGGGCCTTTCAGTCGAACGCCCCTCCCAGGTTCGGGAGGGGCGTCGTTATCGCCGTGCTGCTCGATCCTCCCAGCCGCTATGGTCCCGCGCTAATAAGCGCGAGTACGAGAGTAAGGCTGAGTCGAAGCGAGAGGCGCGACATGATGAATAGATGCTGAAGTCGAAGTCGATCTGCCGTTCGAACGGGATTCTATACCGATTCTCTCATTTGTCAACAGCAGTCCTTGACATCGAACCCGCGCGGCGTAAGTTCGCGGTCATGCATCGCGCGAACCTTCTCCTCCTTAGCGGCGCCCTCGTCCTTCTTGGTCGGGGGCTTCCGTGCATGGGTGGAGGAGAGCGCTCCGACTAGTAGCTGCGCTGCGCGATGAGCGGCCCTTCCCATCCACGCGATGGGAGGGGCCGTTTGCGTTTGAGCCCTGCCATCGGTGGAGACTCTCTCACCACCACACGGCAACCATGTCTCGACCTACCAATCAACCGGCGACCGTCACGCGTGATTCGTCTCGTGTCCTCATCTTCGACACAACGTTGCGGGACGGCGAACAGGCGCCGGGTTGTAGCATGTCGCTCACGGAGAAAGTCGCCGTCGCCGAACAGCTCACTCGACTCGGCGTGGATATCATTGAGGCCGGCTTCCCCGCTGCCTCACGAGGCGAGCAAGACGCCGTCGCCGCGGTCGCGGAGCGGATCGCCACTGCCGACGCACCGCCGATCGTCTGCGGGCTGGCGCGCGCGAAACTTGCGGACATCGAGACGTGCGCGCAGGCCATCACCGCCGCGCCGCGACGTCGCATCCACACCTTCATTGCAACGTCCGATCTCCACCTCTCTCGCAAGCTGCACCTCACCCGACGGGAGGTCATCGCGCAAGTCAGCGAAGCTGTCGCATATGCGCGGACGTTTGTGGACGACGTCGAGTTCTCTCCGGAAGACGCCTCGCGCTCCGATCCGGATTTCCTCGACGAGGTGCTTGCGGCAGCGCTCGAGTGCGGGGCGACCACGCTCAATATCCCCGACACGGTTGGGTATGCGACACCCGAGGAGTATGCCGCGCTCATCGACCGCGTGT
>DATEGN010000575.1:0-4692 GCA_035280125.1 Gemmatimonadaceae bacterium
CCGGGGATTCTTCGGAATGTCCAGAGAGTATTTCGGAATCCGGCGCGGCGCAATGCGTCGCCGTTCGGAGTGAAGCTAAGTCGGTCGCGTCCCCATCGCGCAGATCCAGCCCTTCGCCTTCTCCTCGAACACCTGAACGTCGATGTGCCCGGCCTCACTGAGTAACAGACGGTGCTCATCGGGCGTCAAGTACGCCGCGCGCAAGACCAGTGTCATCGTTGGCCGGTACAGCCAGTCATTTCGCCGCCCGCGATACGTCTCGGCGATGATCACGAACGTTCCGCCGGGCTTGAGCACGCGCATCACCTCACGCACGTCGCGTGGCAGGTCGGGCCAGTAGTAGTGCGTCTCCACCGCGGTGACGAGATCGAACGTCCCGTCCGGGAAGGGAAGTTGCGATACGCTGGCCTGCTCGATGGCGACGCGCCCCTGCGCGACAGCACTCGCATTCGTTTCGCGTGCTGTGGCGACACTCTCAGCGGAGTAGTCGACGCCGACGACCTTGCCCTTGGTGGCCATCGAGGCGAGACGATCGATCGTCCGGCCGCCCCCGCATCCGACGTCGAGAATCGTGAAGCTCTCGCCGATCGCCACGTGACTCAAGCCCCACTGCGTGACCGGTGCATGGCTCTCGTTCATCCGCTGCAACACGACACGACCTGCACGATCGGACGGTTTGCGGCACTGCCGGCTCGCGCGAGCCATCAACAAACCACCGATGGCGGCGCCAGCAAGTGCGCCGACGACTGGTGCGATGACGGACATGATCGTTAGAGGTGGCTGGAAGTCTGCCGGGATGCATCAGAGCTAACTTCCATCGGTAGTCGATGGGGGATTGACAATATCCACGCTATAACAGAGTCTTTACCCATCGATCACTGATGGGACGGTTCCATGGCCGGTCGCGCGCCCGAGCTCCTGCCGGGCACACTCGATCTGTTGATTCTCCGCACGCTCGTTCGCGAGTCGATGCACGGCTACGGCATCGCGACGCGCGTCCGTGAGCTGTCCAACGACGTCCTCCGTGTCGGCGAGAGCTCGCTCTACCCCGCGCTTCAGCGGCTGTTGCTGAATGGCTGGGTGAAAGCTGAATGGGGAACGTCGGAGAACAATCGCCGAGCGCGCTACTACACGCTCACCGCTGCTGGACGTCAGCAACTGGCCGCCGAGCGGAAGGAGTTCGAGCGGATCGTACTCGCGATTCAGAACGTGTTGCAATTCGCTTAACTGGGATACAGTCATGCGGCTCCTTCGTCGATTACGGCACGTCCTGTTGCGCGGTCGTCGCGATGCGGAATTGCGGGAGGAAATGCAGTTCCATCTCGCCATGAAACAACGCGAGCTCGAACGTGCGGGTTTCTCATCCGAGCAAGCGCGCGACGCCGCGCGGCGATCGCTGGGCAACATTACCGTGAATCGCGAGGCGTCGCACGGAGTCTGGGTGCCGCCGGACGTCGAGAGTATCTGGCGGGACGTGCCGTACGCGCTTCGCAGTTTGCGGCGAAGCCCGAGTTTCACGATCGCCGCCGTACTCGCGTTGGGCCTGGGTGTTGGATCCGCCGCGGCGGTGTTCAGCATGCTCGACGGTGTGGTTCTGCGGCCGCTGCCCTATCGCGAGCCCGATCGACTGGTGATGCTCACCGAGGCCAATCCAGGCAAGAACCTCGAGCACGAAGGACTGTCGCCAGTCAACTTCATCGACTATCGCAATCTCGGCAGAGTCTTCGACGACGTCGCTGGCTGGTGGGTGCCGCAAGTCGCGCTCACTGATCCCACGCGGGACCCCATTCGCGTCCCCACCGTGGAGACGAGCCGGAATCTCTTCAAGCTTCTTGGCGTCGCGCCGCAGATCGGACCTTCGTTCAGCGGCGATTCGGCGTTGAGCGTCAACGGAAATCTCGAGGCGGTGATCAGCGATCGCCTCTGGCGCAATCGCTACAACGCAGATCGGGCGATCATCGGCAAGTTCGTTCGACTCAATGGCACTGATCATCTGGTCGTCGGCGTGATGCCGCCGGGCTTTGATTTTCCCAACGGCACGGAAATCTGGGAAGGACTGAACTGGCCGTTCGCGCAGCACAGCCGCGCGGCGCACTTCCTCGGCGCCGTGGGACGACTGCGCGCCATATCGTCGCCCGAGATGGCAAACCGCGAGCTCGGTGCGGTGTCAACGCGACTTGCGCGCGAGTTTCCGGCGACGAATACGGGCTGGAGCGCTCGTGCGGTGCGGCTCGACCGCGAGATCGCCGGAGTCTTTCGACCGGCGTTGTTCGCGCTCCTCGGCGCGTCGGCTCTCCTGCTGCTCATCGCCTGTCTGAACGTTGCGAATCTGCTCCTTGCGCGCGCTACGGCACGGAAGCGCGAGGTCGCGGTTCGCGCCGCGATCGGCGCGAGCCGCGGTCGGCTCGTTAGGCTTTTTTTCACCGAGAGCCTCCTCCTCGCGGCGATGGGCGCATTGCTCGGACTCGGCGTTGCGCTCGTGAGCGTGAGAGCGCTGATGGCGTGGTCACCAATCGAGATTCCGCGCGCGGCGGAGATCCACGTCAGCCCCACCGTGCTGATATTCGGCGTTGCCGTTGCGGTGATGACGGCGGTCCTTTTCGGGCTCGCGCCCGCGCTCACAATGTCGCGTGCCAATCTCAACGATGCGTTGAGCGAGGGCGCCAAGGGATCGAGTGGAGGTGGCACGGCGATGCGCGGTGCCCTGGTGGTCGCGGAGGTCTCGTTGGCGGTGATGCTGCTCTGTGGCGCAGCGTTGGTGATTCGGAGCGTGAGCCGTCTGCTCGGCGAGTCCACCGGCGTGGACGCATCATCCGTCGTGACGGCGACGGTGCAGCTCCCGGACGCGGGGTATCGAGACTGGAAGCGCGTCATCCAGTTCTACGACGCGTTGGGTGCGTCGCTTCAGCGACGTCCCGAAGTGATCACGGTGGGCGCGACAGATCGCCTGCCGCTCGACGCGGGCTGGCGCCTGCCCTACGGGCTGCCGGGTGTCGCCGCGGTATCGCGCGAAGATGCTGCCGGCGCCCAGATCATTTCCGTCGACGATCGGTACTTCGCGACGCTACGGGCGCCGCTCGTGAGCGGTCGAGGCTTCGACGCACGCGACGACTCTGCTGGGCGAGCGGTGGTGATCGTCAACGAGACGCTGGCGCGACAAGCGTGGCCGGGCGGGCAGGCGGTCGGCAAGCAACTGCTGCTCGCCGTGCGCAACATCGGTCCACTCGGGACGCGCCTAACGACCGACACGCCACAGGTCGTGATCGGCGTCGTGCGGGACATCAAGAACACATCGCTGCGCGAGGCGGCCGAACCGGCGATCTATTTCACCCAGCGGCAGTTCCCGTTCCGAACGATGCAGGTCGTGGTACGCGCGCGCGGAGCCGACGTCGCCGGCGTGAGCTCGGCGCTCCGCGAGGAGATCCGACGTTTGGAGCCCGGTCTGCCTGCGCCGGAGATCAAGCCGCTGGAGCGAGTGCTGCAAGCCTCGGTCGATCCGTCGCGGTTCGTGATGCTCCTGATGAGCGTCTTTGCAACGCTCGCCTTGACGATCGCGGCGGTGGGGATCTACGGGCTTCTCTCGTATACGGTGAGTCGGCGCCGGAAGGAAATTGGCATCCGGCTCGCGCTCGGCGCGACGCCGAGTCGGATCCGCGCGATGGTCCTGCGCCAGGGGATAACGATGGCCCTGGCAGGATGTGTCGTTGGCATTTTCGCGGCGCAGCTCGGGGCGGGGCTGTTGAGCAAGTTCATGTACGGGACGCGACCGTCCGATCCCGTGACGCTCGGCGCCGTGATTGCCGCCGTGGTCGCGGTGGCGCTGGTTGCGTGCGCAGTGCCGGGCTGGCGGGCATCAAGCGAGGACCCGACGCGCGCCTTACGAGCAGAGTAGCGCATTGGCGTGGCGGGCGCCCGAGTCGGTCGTCATGCGTGATCATGCGAGAAGGAACCTATCGAGCTCCAGTTCCTCGAATTACAGCATCTCGATTGGTTGGAGACCGAGGAACGTGGCATACCGTACGAGGCTGCCGAGCGCGTGCTCGAGCGAGTCGTCGACCACCTTCTCGCCGCCCAGAATTTTGCCTCGGCCCTCATATTACGCCCTGAAAGTGTCTTCGCGAGCTTGATCGGGCGCCGAAAGCAGCTCGTCCGAATAACCTCGCGTACGGAGGCGATCGAGCAGCGCGATCGCCTGCTCCGCGGCATGCAACGAGGCTTCGAGGTATTGCTCGTTCTTTCGACTGTGCCCGAGCGACTACGTGAGTTGTTCGGCCAGTGCTATGAAGCTGCGCATGGACAGTGGAAGGCGATTCGCGAGAGCACGGAGCCGATTGCGCTGATGGGAAATGAGAATCCACTGAAGGAGTCGGTGAGGTCCATGCGGCTGGAAGCAGGCACGGTTGCATGCCTCGTCGCCCACGATTGCGATCCGGTTTACATCATTCGACGGAAGCCAACGCCTGACTCAGAACTGCCATGACGAAATCTCGTTGGATCGTCATTCTCCTCGTTCTGCTTTTTCTCACCAATGGGTACTGGCTCTACGCCACAATCAACACGGGCGTGACGCTCAACGATCAAACCTATGAGCGTAAGCTCGAGGGACGTGACGCAAGTCTCCTCACACGAATGCTCGTCGAGTTTCCCCGTGACAGCGGCATCAAGGAAGGAAGGCGTTTTTTTGCGGCAGCG
>DATEGN010000576.1:0-4317 GCA_035280125.1 Gemmatimonadaceae bacterium
AGTTCGAGCGGTACACCGGTCAGTTCGAGCGGTACACCGGTCAGTTCTATGGGTACAACGGTCGATTGATTCGGCACCGAGGTGAGAGGCCTCTCCACAGCCTTAAGTGCTCGCGGTACAGCAATCATTTCGATGTTGCGCGCTCGCAATGCGAGTGGTGCAGCTGAGAATCGAGTCGAACGAATGTCCGATCTAGACCGCACGCGTCGCAATTCCGGCGGCGCGGCCTGCAGTTACTTCGTGCCTGCGCGCAATTGGCGCGGCGTGACTCTCTAACTCCTCGGCAACGCTCCAGAGCGCCCGCGCGGCCTCGCGATTCATCGCCGCCGAACCTCGCCAGTCAGCGCGCACTCGATCGAACCGTTCAACTCGAGCGCAGTGACGGCCGCGAGGCAGCGTTGAACGGGCAACGACGCTCGATGACAGAGCGTGTCAACATCTGCGGCTCCCTGCTTGAGCGCTTGCCAGACACACAACTGATCGGGATCCTCTGGTTCGATGAGCGTTCGCACGGGCGCGGTGAGTCCAAGCAACGACAGCGCGTCGGCCGGCGACATGATCGCCTGCGCGCCGTCACGAAGCAAAAGGTTGCTCCCCTCGCACTTCGGTGAATCGATTGGACCAGGCACGACGCCAACGTCCCGATTCAAGTCCGCCGCGTCGCGCGCTGTGTACCGAATTGCGCCGCTGCCGACAGGCGCTTCGACGATGATCGTGAGCCGAGCAAGCGCGGCGATCAATCGATTGCGTTTCGGAAATGATCCGGCGTGCGAGTGTGCGCCCGGCGCCAACTCGGAGAGAAGCAATCCCTCGGCAGCAATGCGCGCGTGTAGCGCACGGTGAGAAGGCGGATAGGCGATGTCGACGCCCGTGCCGAGCACCGCGGCCGTCTTTCCGCCCGCGTCGAGCGCGGCACGGTGCGCCACACCGTCAATCCCCAGCGCCATACCGCTCACCACGCAGGCGCCTGCGCGTGCGAGTGCGCCGGCGAGCTCTCGCGTTACGCGCTCACCATAGGCCGTCGCCTTACGCGTGCCGACGATCGAGACGACGGGACGATTGAGAACCTCGAGGTCTCCAATGACCCAAATCGTACTCGGTGGCTGCGGGAGATCGAGAAGCGCGGCCGGATAATCGTCGTCTCCGCGTTCGATGGCGACCGAGGGTCTCAAGGGAGAGGCATCGGTGCGTCGAGGCGAACCGTCGCCTTCTTCATCCACAGCAGCCGCTCCCACCACGCAGCGAGCAAGGTATCGAGGCCGCGACGCGCGGCAGCACTTATCGTGAACACACCGAACGCATCACCGACGTCTATCGGTGGAGCTTCGTCCTCACCGAGCAAATCCATTTTCGTGAAGACGACGCAGTGTGGCTTTTGTGCGAGCTCCGGCGAGTACGCCTCCACCTCGCGGCGCAGCTGATCGTACTCGGCCTGCCAGTCCATCGCGTCGATCGGGATGAGAAAGGCGAGCAGCCGCGTGCGCTCGATGTGTCGCAGGAACTGGAGCCCGAGTCCGCGGCCTTCGTGCGCCCCTTCAATGATGCCCGGAATGTCGGCGACGACGAAGGTGCGCGCGTCGCTGAGTTGTACGACGCCCAGGTTTGGGCTCAATGTCGTGAATGGGTAGTCGGCGATCTTGGGCCGCGCCGCGGAGATGACAGACAGCAGCGTGGACTTCCCGGCGTTAGGCTGCCCAACGAGGCCGACGTCGGCGATGAGCTTGAGCTCGAGCTCGAGCGTTCGCGCTTCGCCGTCCTCACCCGGCTGATATTCGCGCGGCGACTGGTGCGTCGCGGTCACGAACCATGCGTTACCCTTGCCGCCTCGTCCGCCGCGCGCAACGAGAATCTCGTCGCCGTCCGCGACGACTTCGCCGAGGTGCTCCCCGGAATCCATGTCGCGAATGACGGTACCGGGTGGCACCGGCAGGATGGTATCGCTCCCCGAGGCTCCCGTCTTGTTCGACCCCGACCCATGGTCGCCGGTCTCGGCGTCCCAGCGGTCTCGATAGGTGTAATCGAGCAGCGTGCTCAGATTGCTGTCGGCGCGCACACGCACGTCCCCGCCGCGGCCACCGTCACCGCCATCGGGACCACCCAAAGGCACAAACTTCTCGCGCCGAAAGGAGATGATGCCGGAACCGCCATCGCCGGCTTTTACGCGAACAACAACACGATCGACAAACAAAGGCCAGGACCCTCACAAGTAAGGTACGCGGCAGTTGTGAACGGCAGAGTGCCCTAGGTACTTAGCTGGTTTTGCACGCGTCGCCAGAGAAGTCGCGCACTCGAAAGCCTATCCTCGGCGACAACACCCTCGAGCGCATCGATCGCTTCGGTCAACGCCGACGACGCAACGCCGACGTTGATCGCGCCGTGCAAATGCGAATGCAACTGTCGATCCTGCTCGGATGCCGCGCAGGCCGCGACGATGCAGAGCTCGCGTCGGGCGAGATCGAGGCTTGGGCGCGATAGCACCTTACCATAGCCCTCGACAATCATCCATTCGTCCAGATCGGGATGCAACGCCCGAATATTCACACGCAATCGATCGTACATCGCGCCGTAGACGAGCCGACACGTCGCCTCGCCGCGTGCGCGCCATTCGTCGGGGCCGCCGGCGTCGGCATCACGCGACGCCGTCCGGCCCGTTAGGCGGCGCCACTCGCGCATGGCGTTCAGCGTCCTCGGGAAACCACAAAAGAGATAACTCTGCAGCACGAGCTCCTCGACCCATTCCGGCGACACGACATCGATGGTCTGTGCCATCGCCGCGCGGACGGCTTGCTCGTCACCCGCCGCGATGATGGCCGCGAGCCTAACGAGGCCGCGTGTGGATTCGTCCAACGCAGCCAAAGTTGCTCTCTCGGAACCGGCTGCTGTCATCGAATTACCACGATGCCAATCGTTCTACTCCCGGCTGGGTAGCAGAACAACGATCGGGGACGCGAATGGCGCGAATCTGAGGCGAATCCAACCGAGGGCATTCGCCCGCCCTCTCGCCCAGCGCATTGTTTTGGCGCATCCATGAAGAAAATGGAGATGAAACTCGATCACATTCGCTTCGATTTCGCGTAATTCGCGTCCCAGTATCCTGGGCCGTCCAATGCGCGACGACCCACCGGCACCAGCTAGTGCTCGACGCGAAGCTCGCCCACGACTTCGCCGCGCGTATTGCGAATCGGCCGGTGCAGGAACTCCTCGAGCCGCGGCGGGAGGCGGCTCGGGAGAACGTCGAAGTATTGCAGCACGCGGACGACACCCGCGAACTGCGCGCGCTGCGCGCCGTCTTCGACCTTCACCGCGATGCCCAATCCCCTTCCCGGCACTGCCACCGAGTGCACGCCCTCGGCGCCGATCTTCGCGATCACCGTGCCTTCCGTCTCCTCGATCAGAATCGAGTCGAAGCGGTCCGTACCGCCGACGAGGAAAGGCCGGGTCTGCATCGCGTGGACGATGCGGCCCGTGACCTCATCGTCTTCACGGGCGGCACGCGCGAGATTCGCGTACGCTCGCGCCATGTTCTCGAGCGGGAGCGAAAAGACGACCGCACCGCAGCCGTCGACAGCGCGGCCAATCGCCGATTGAGGCAGGCCCGACCACTTCGCCACGGCCTCGAGACAGCAGCGCTGGACGGGATGCTCCTCGCGCTCGTAGCCGAACGCCGGCCAGCCGGCGGTATGCGCGCGCGCGAGCATCGCGGCGTGCTTTCCCGAGCAATTGTTGTGAAGGCGCGTTGGGCGCGCTCCCGCCTCACGCAAAACGCGCAGGCCGCGCGCGGAGAGCGGCTCGTGCGGACCGCACGCGAGGTCCCCCTCCTCCATCCCGATGTCCGTCAGCATCGCCTCGGCGAGGACGATGTGCTCGGGTTCCCCACCATGTGACGCACACGCGAGCGCCAATTGATCGTCACCCCACCCAAGCTTGTCAAAACCGCCGGACTCGAGGAACGGCATCACCTGAAATGGCTTCGCACAGGATCGCCACGCGGTGACGTACGAGGGGTCGCGTGCGACGCCAACCAGGGCGCCGGTCTCATCGACCACGGCGGCATGTACGCGGTGCCGCGATTCGATGACGGCGCCACGCGTGACGACGACGTCAAGGTCGATCGACTTCATCGACGACGGCGAGAGAATCGGCGCGGCTGCCACGGAGGAAAGATAATTAGGTCGTGCGAAATGGAAGTTGGCTACTGGTGACTGCTGATCGGGTAAAAGGAAACTCCAAAGGGCAGAGGGTAGAGAGTAGAGAGTAGAGAGCGTCGCGCTCTTCTGCCCTCTACTCTCCACTCTCTACTCTCTACTCTCTACGGTC
>DATEGN010000577.1:0-5557 GCA_035280125.1 Gemmatimonadaceae bacterium
CGTGTGTGAGCGGGTGCTGCAGGAAGCGCGGCCGCTCAATGACATTCGCGTTCTCAGCGAGGTCTACAAGCACTGCGGTGTGATCGCGCGCGAGCTCGGACGAACTGAAGAGGCGGAGGAATATCTTCGCGTCGCCTACGAGAGCGCACTCCGTCGTGAGGACCTGTTACTCGCGGCAGAAAGCGCGCGCGAGCAAGCGGAGCTCTACACGACACTTCGCCGCAATCGCGACGCATTGCAGTCGCTCAACTCGTCGCATCGACTATTCGCCAGGCTTCGCGTTCAGCGAGACATCGCCGACGTACGGCGGCGCATCGATCGCCTCGAACGGCGGTTCCTGGACGTTGTCAGGCAATGGGGCCAGTCGATCGAGTCGAAGGATCGATATACCCTGGGCCACTGCGAGCGCGTCGCCGACTATACGTGCGCCATGGGCAAGGCCCTGGGTTACGATGAGCAAACGCTATTCTGGATGCGCATCGGCGCCATGCTGCACGATGTCGGCAAGATTGTCGTGCCCTCGGATATCCTGAACAAAGCGGCGCCGCTGACGCCCGCCGAACGCGCGATCATCGAGCGACACGCATCCGCCGGCGCCGACCTGCTGAAGGACGTCGAGTTTCCGTGGGACGTCCTCCCGATGATTCGACATCACCATGAACGGTGGGATGGGGCAGGATACCCGGATGGCCTGAGCGGCGACGCGATTCCAGTCAGTGCGAGGATCCTGTGCGTCGCTGACGTGTATGACGCTCTGACGACTCATCGGCCGTATCGCGCTGCGTACACGCCGCAGCAGGCACTCGAGGCGATGTGCGCGGATCGCGGGCGAGTATTCGATCCAGATGTTCTCGATCGCTTTGCGACCATCCTGGAATCGCTGCCCGCCCCCATTATTTTTTCACCGACCAGTCCTCCCGACCAGGCAGGTCGGGGCCCGGACACTCTCGCGTCGCCTTTCGCCGCATGATTGCTTTCGACTCCTCCACTCGATTGCGCGTTGCCCTCATTGACCACGGCTCGGACGGCGTCGCCGACGAGCTACGTGTGCTTTTGCGCGACGTGCGGGCGGTGGAGGTGGTTCCGCCATCGGCGCCTGACGAATCGCACGGCGACGGAAGCTCGCGGGGGTTGTGGAATGCCCCCGACGTTGTCGTCATCGCGTTAGGCACGGCTGTGGAGCTGGGCATCTCGATGATGGCGGCGCGCCGTGCGGTTCCGGACGCGGCGATCGTCGTCGTTATCCCGTGGTTCGAGGAGGCTCTTTTCCTGAGCGCAATTCGCCTGGGCGCCGAGGACTGCGTCACTGCGGCGCAGCTCGATTCCCCAGGCCTTCTGCGCATTCTTCTCGTCGCGGCGGAGCGTCACCGCCTCACGTCTTCACTCCGGGCGGCCGCGTTCACCGACGAGCTCACGGGTCTGTACAATCGGCGCGGCTACGTCACACGTGCGGCGACGCTGCTCAAAGTGGCCGATCCGAAAGCGATCTGGCAGATATTCTTCGACGTCGACGAGCTGAAAATCATCAACGACACCTACGGGCATTGGGCCGGCGACCGCGCGTTGATGGAAGTCGCGACCGTGCTCCGTCAGGCCTTCCGCTCAACGGATATCGTAGCGCGCGTCGGTGGTGACGAGTTCGCGGTCTTGGCCACCGCACCCGCGGATGCTCCGCCCGATTCGTGGACCGCTCGTTGGCGCGAGCCCTTTGTCGCACTCGCAACGAGGAAGGACCTTCCACTCTCGGTGAGCGTTGGTCTCGCGCAGCCTGATGAGCATGGGCAAATGACGCCGGAGGACCTGCTCACTCGCGCCGACACGACCATGTACACGGCCAAGCGACTGCGGAAGAAGTTGATCGATGGTCGCGGCCTGCGGCCGCCCGGACCGTTAGCGGTGGCGGCGACCCGCTGACGGGATATGGTAGGTGCTAGCTGCCAGCGAAGAGGACCCCGCGAGATTCACGCTCGCGGGGTTCCTCTTACTAGCCCTAGCTCTTGCCAGACTCACTCGTCCGGATCCAAGTCCGCCTGCTTCTCCCCAATCTTGCGCTGGGCCTTGCCCTTGATCTCCTGAGCCTTGCCCTTGATCTGCTCGCTGGTGTCGCCGGTCATGCCGCCAATGGTATTGCGGACCCGACCTTTGACTTGATCGACCATTCCCTCGCCCTGGTTCTTCACGCCATCCTTGGTCATATCGTCAGCCATTTGCAGCCTCCTGATGCTTCGAACCGCCCACGCCTCCACTTGAGGCGACTCCCGTCGCGGTCCACGAGCGAGGTGAAGGGCAAGCCATGTGCCCCTTGCGCCGATATATCTCGTGATATATCGTGTATGCGAAAGCGAAGATATATCTACGGTATATCGCTAGGAGATATTATGCTCGGCGCGTTTTTCGACCTGAAAGACTTCGGCAATTGCGGGCCGTCGGGTCACGGTCATTTCAGAGGACGTTGGGGGTTCGACGGTTTTATGGGTGATTTCTGGGGAGCCGGTGGCTCAAAGGGCCGCGGCGCCTGGCGAGCGCGCGCAGGGCGCGTCTTCGAGCAGGGCGATCTCAAGTACGTGATTCTCAGGCTGCTGGCCGAGAAACCGCGGCACGGGTACGAAATCATCAAGGAGCTCGAGGATCGCTTCAGCGGCGCTTATGCGCCCAGTCCGGGAACTGTGTACCCCACACTGACTATGCTCGAGGACCTCGGCTACGCGCGCGCTATGCCCGAAGAGGGTGGCCGAAAGATCTACGAGATCACCGATGAAGGCCGAAAACACCTCGAGGAGCACAGTGCTACCGTAGACGACATCTTCGAGCGAATCGCCAAATTCGTTGAGGGGTTTTTCGACGCTCCAATGGCGGACTTGAAGCGATCGATGGCGAGTCTTGGCCGCGCAACCTTTTACGTGGCTTCACGATCCCCGAATGATCGAGAGCGGCTCGCCAAGATCAGCGAGATTCTCAAGAAAGCGGCGACGGATATCGAGAAGCTCACCCAAGAGGAGAGCACGTCGGGCAAGAGCGAAGGCCCCACACAGCTATAGGCCGTCGTAGCCGCTTTACCGGTCGGAGCACATAACTAAATTGGGGTCTTGGGTCACGGCACTTGATGCGTGACCCATTTTTGCGTTGTACTCTGGTTGAGGATTTCCCTCGGCTTCAGCTCAGGGTGCGACGAGACTCGGGCGGGACAGATCCCGCCAAACTCGATGACTGCAGAACCCCTTCGCAAGGGCGGCACAAGCGCCGCCACGGAAGCTTCGCAAGCGGCGCCGGCTGAGCCTTCTGCACTGGCTGCGCCGAAAGAACCTCCCACCGGCGCGAGCGGTTTTTTCGCCGCAGTGCGTCCGTCTCGGCAGCTGCGCGAGGCGCATCCCACCGGACGCCGGCTCGCCGGCCTGTCGTTGATTGCGCTCGGGATTGTCTACGGCGATATCGGCACGAGCCCACTCTACGCGCTCCGTCAGTGCTTCGATCCGGAATACGGCCTCGAGGCATCCCAACTCAACGTCTACGGCGTTCTGTCATTGATTGTGTGGATGCTCATCATCGTGGTGAGCATCAAGTACATCGTCTTCATCATGCGGGCGGACAACCGGGGCGAAGGTGGAATCCTCGCGCTTCTTGCTTTGTTGCTCCAGCAAGAGCGCCGCGTCGCCGATCGTCGACGCCGCTGGCTGCTGATCTCGTTGGGTCTGTTCGGCGCGGCGCTACTGTATGGCGACGGCATCATCACTCCCGCAATTTCGGTCCTCGGCGCTGTTGAAGGTGTTCAGGTCGTGCACCCACACCTGCCCGAGTCGATCATCGTGATCGTGGCGCTGATCATTCTCCTCGCGCTATTCGTGTTTCAGCGATTCGGCACCGCACGCATTGGCCGGACGTTCGGACCGATCATGGGCATCTGGTTCGTCACCATCGCCGCGCTGGGCACCAACGAGATTGCGCGCGAGCCACGAGTACTGCTTGCACTGAATCCGTGGTACGGCCTTCAGTTTTTCACAGCCAACGGGAAGACGGGCTTTCTCGTTCTCGGTGCGGTCGTGCTGGCCGTGACGGGAGCTGAAGCGCTCTATGCCGACATGGGCCATTTCGGCAAGCGTCCAATTCGAGTGGCGTGGTTCGGTCTCGTTTTCCCTGCTCTCCTCCTGAACTATTTCGGCCAGGGCGCACTCGTCTTGCGCGATCCGTCTTCAGCAACGAACCCATTCTTTCTGCTCGCGCCGAGCTCGCTCCTCTGGCCGCTCGTCATCATTGCCACTATTGCCGCGGTGATCGCGTCGCAGGCTTTGATCTCGGGTGCCTTCTCGCTGACGCAGCAGAGTGTGCAATTGGGGTACTCGCCACGTGTGACGATCGTGCACACGTCGCACTCGCAGGTGGGGCAGATCTACATACCGGAGATCAACAACGCGTTGATGGTCGGCTGCCTGCTCCTCGTTGTCGCGTTCCGAAATTCAACGGCACTTGGCGCGGCGTATGGTATTGCGGTGACCGGCACGATGGCGATCACGTCGCTTCTGTTTTACGTCGTTGCGCGCTCCCGATGGAACTGGTCATTGGCGCACATTGGTACGCTCACCGCGGCCTTTCTTTTCGTCGACATTTCGCTCCTTCTTGCCAACGCGATCAAGTTCGAGCACGGCGGCTGGGTGCCCGTCGCGATTGCGGTTGGCGTCTTCACACTAATGAGCACGTGGAAGAAAGGACGCCTCATGCTCAACGAAGTCCTGCACGCAGGCTCGTTGCCACTCAGCCTGTTCCTCGATGATGTCGAGCGACGCAAGCCGCCGCGCGTTACGGGTACCGCCGTCTTCATGACCTCCTCCGCCGAAGGGGTTCCGGTGGTTCTGCTGCATCATCTCAAGCACAACAAGGTGCTGCACGAGCAGGTCGTTCTCATGTCGATTCTCACCGAGGAGGTGCCCGAGGTCGATGAAGACGAGCGTGTCGAAGTCGAGCGCCTCGAGCAGGGCTTCTATCGGGTGACCGCTCGATACGGATTCATGGAAACGCCAGACGTGCCCGAAGTGTTGGCGATTGCGAAGGTGCAGGGACTCAGAGCCCGCGCGCTCGATACGACGTTCTATTTGGGTCGTGAGCGAATCATCATTGCCGACAAGAAGCGATATGGTCGTGAGCCGTCGCCCAAGCCCGGCGTGCGCCGCGCGCCAGCGCCGAGTGAAGGTGCACCGAAACCGCTTCATCTCGCACGTTGGCGGAAGCGTCTCTTTGTTGTGATGACCCGCAACGCCCGTTCGGCAACGGAGTTCTTCGGAATACCGCCGAACCGCGTCGTCGAGCTCGGAGCGCAGGTCGAATTCTAGCGCTTCCGCGTGACAAGCAGCGCGTCACCGACCTTTCGCTCGCCAGTCGAATCGGACGGTTGGTTCACGACGCGCCCGCGGAGAACGAGCGTCGTGGAGCCACCGCCGTCGAGGTTGAGACCTTGCGCCACGCCTAACGCTTGCATCACGGACGCGAATTCGGCCAGACTCATGCCCGAGCTCGACTCGCTCCGTCCGTCGACGGTAACGAGATAGAGCCTCGAGCTGTCGCGTGA
>DATEGN010000578.1:0-6946 GCA_035280125.1 Gemmatimonadaceae bacterium
CCGCGCAGACCGCCGTATTCCATGCTGAAGCATAGCGTCAGCACCAAGTGACCGATGGCCCCCGACTCATCCTCGGCGAGCCACACGCTGCCTAACCGTGGGTCGGCGAGCAGAGCTTGGAACGCGCGCGTCGCCGAGCCAGTTGGCAGCGCGAAGCTTGCCTCCGCGTAGAACGACTGCATAAGCGCGACGAGTGTCGGCACATCGGCCGTTTCAGCGCGGCGAATCTCCAACTGATAGTTAGGCATCGCGGGCGACGGCGTTTCGTAGTGCCAGTCTGTCCTTGACGGCGAACTGGAACACAACGAGCGGGGAGCCACAAGACGAGCATCTCCGTGACGAGGCCGGTAATCGGTTGCCATGGGGCTTTCCAGCGAACCATCGAGAGAGGAGCAAAGAAAGCAACGCCATCACCAAAGGTGGTGAACGCGTCAAGGATGCCATGCGACAGTATCGCCAGCGTGATGTAGAGCATCAATATCTGCAATGGCGGCCGCGATTGCACGGGCGACAAGCACGCGAGGCTCGAATGGCGCTCGAATGAAGACGGGGGCGAGCAATAGGGCGACCGCGGCATGGCCGATCGACGAAGGCATTTATAGAACTATCAACAATGGAGTCAACGATAGCATGAGAGAAAGCTATCTACCACCCGCCCAAGCAGAGAGGCCAGCGTGCACCGGCTAGCCAAGCCCATTGTAGAAGCTGGGCCGGCCGCGCAATTGAAGGGCGATATGCGCGATGAGCTCGACCGCCACGAAGCCCAATCCGGCGATCGCCCATGTCAACCAGAGGAGGGGCGGTCGACCGAGCAAGAGCGAGGCCGTTAGGCGCAGGCCAATCGCGAGCACGATGCCGCCGAGGAACCAGACTGCAAATCGGGCGGCGGTTTGCACGAGGCGTGAGTCCGGGAGCTGAGGGCGGAGCACATTCAGAAACAGGAGGTCGATCCAGTGGCCACCGAACGAGGGCCACAACATTAGTAGACTCACGACGGGCCAGCGGCGTAGTCCGCCGCACCATGGTGCCGCGATCGCTCCGGCGAAGATCGCAATCGCGAACGTCCGCGTCAACGTGACTCGGAGCGGCTCTCGGTACGGCTGCCAGTTACGCATAAACGACCTCTCGTGAGGCTCTGGTAGTCGCGCTCGCCGGTCGCAAATCGCTGGTCATGTTCCCGGACACCAGTCGATTGGCTGCGCGCCAGGAGGAGGTTCCACGCGCGGGTGACGGGCTATACGCAGTCGGATCGTGTCGGAAAATGCCGTGCTTGACTCCATGATTCCGATTTCAACAGTCGCGTTGCCAGTGCGACCGAGTTCCTGTCCGTTGGCGAAGATCTCGTAGGACGCGAAACAATGCGCGCGCTGCACGCTCCAGCCGTCACTCGCGCGAGGCGCTTGAACAAAGTGGAGCACGAAGCGGAACGCGGAATCCTGGATCTCTTCGCGCAGAAAGAGCCAGCGATACTCGATGTGAGTCGGGCGCTCGATCCACGCATCGGTGACATGCAGATCGATGGAATCGCTTGCCGACAATAGGGCGGGAATTACGACGGGCGATCGGACGAAGACCTTCCGATATTTGGCATTCTCAGTGCGGCCGACTGCCAGCTGCTGGAGTAAGTCTCGTCGATGCCGCGATTGACCAGATAGCAGCCAGCTCCGGCGACTCCGGCGATAACCACCGCAAGCACGAGGGGCCATCGCCAAAAGGCACGAAATCGTGTGCAAAGTCCGGGCACCGGCCTCTCCCCCGAGTTGTGATAAGCGGCCGACTAGCTGGCGAGATTCACAAACACAAAAGTCAATCACAAGCCGTGAGCTGCGGCGTAATCTGCCGTGATGCGACACACCGGCGCGAGGAAATACCGACGCTGGCGGCGCGCGAGCGCAATGGGAGCAAATGTGCTTCTCCAACAATCGTTTTGCCGCGCCGCTACATGAGGACGACCAGTCGCCGCGCGAGTCGCTGTTTGCCAATCGGCGTCGCTCTCGCCACTTTCCTCTCCCGCATGCTGAAATCAACTCCCTTCCACGCCCGCACCGCCCCTCTCGTCCAGGCCCAGACCTGGCGCCGCTGGGCTGGCCATCAGGTAGCGAGCGCCTACGAGCCGCACCCCGACCGCGAATACGCCGCCGTGCGAAGCTCGGCTGCGCTCTTCGACGTGTCGCCGCTCAAGAAATACCTCATCCGCGGACCGCACGCCGTACGCCTTCTCGACCGTATGGTGACCCGCGACGTCACCAAGTGCGCCATCGGCCAGGTGATGTACACGCCCTGGTGCGACGTCCACGGCAAAGTGATCGACGACGGGACCGTCAGCCGACTCGGCGACACGACGTTTCGCCTAACGAGCGCGGAGCCGAACCTGCGTTGGCTCTCGCTCAACGCCGTCGGGCTCGATGTCTCTATCGAAGAGATCTCCGATCGCGTCGGCGCGCTCGCGCTCCAAGGTCCACTCTCGCGCGACATTTTGACGACTGCGTCGCCCGCCGACTTCTCGAAGCTCAAGTACTTCCGCCTCGTCGATACGAACATCTGCGGCATCACCGTTACGATCTCGCGCACCGGGTACACCGGTGACCTCGGCTACGAGATCTGGGTCGACGCCGCGCGCGCGGTGCCACTCTGGGACGCCCTTATCGAAGCGGGCACACCCTACGGCATCACGCCCGCTGGCATCTGGGCGCTCGACTTGGCGCGCATCGAGGCTGGACTGATCATGCTCGACGTCGACTACTTCTCCGCGCACCACGCCGTCATACCCGACCAGCTTTCCTCTCCACTCGAGATCAACCTCGGCTGGACGGTGAACACGGAGAAAGGTCCGTATAACGGCCGCCGCGCACTGCGTGAGGAGAAGGCGCGTGGATCTGAGTGGGGCTTCGTCGGACTCGAGGTGCGTTGGGAATCGCTCGAGAAGATCTACGCCGAGCGACATTTGCCACCGCAGCTTCCCACGATTGCATGGCGCACGAGCGCGCCCGTATATCGGGGCGGCAAGCAGATCGGCTACGCCACGAGCGGTTGCTGGTCGCCGCTACTCAAGAAATATCTCGCGCTCGCCCACATCCAGGCGCCACACTTCGCCCCGAATACCGCCGTTCAGCTCGAGGTCACCGTCGAGCATCGACGCAAGCGCGCCGACGCGGACGTTAGGCAACTCCCCTTCTACGATCCCGAGCGCAAGAAGAAATGACGGCGACGCAAAACAATCAGTACGACGCGATCGTCGTCGGCGGCGGACACAACGGGCTCGTCGCCGGGGCGTATCTCGCGCGCGGTGGCAAGCGAACTGTCGTGCTCGAGCGGCGCCCGCTCGTCGGCGGCGCGGCCGTGACCGAGGAGATCTTTCCGGGATTCAAGTTCTCGGTGTTTTCATATGTCGTGAGCCTCCTGCGTCCCGAGATCATTCGCGACCTCGAGCTCCCACGGCACGGTCTTCAGATTCTCCCGCTCGAGAGCACGGTCACACCACTCGACAACGGCGATTACCTCGCCGGCTGGGCCGATCCCGACGAGACGCGCGAGGAGCTGAGGCGGCACTCGCCACGCGACGCCGAATCCGCGGTGCTCTTCGGTCGATTGATGCAGCACATGGCGATGGCGGTGAAGCCGATTCTGGGCATGATCCCGCCGGACCCAACGTCACTCGCCCCCTCGGACCTCAAAGGCCTCGTCAAGCTCGGCGGCCACGTGCGGTCGTTAGGCGGGGAGCGCTTTCACGCGCTGTACAAGCTGATGACGATGAGCAGCGCCGACTATCTCGACGAATGGTACGAGTTCGACCCTCTCAAGGCGACGAAGTCCGCCAGCGGCATCATCGGCACTTTTCTTGGACCGCGATCGCCGGGATCGGCGTATGTGCTCCTCCATCATTATATGGGCGAGATCGACGGCGCGTTTCGGGCGTGGGGCTTCCAGAAGGGAGGCACCGGCGCGATCAGCGAGTCGATCGCGCGCGCAGCCCGCGCGCTCGGCGCCGAGGTGCGGACGAATGCGGCTGTCGAGCGGGTGATCGTGCGCGAGGGGCGCGCGACGGGCGTGGCGCTCGCGAACGGCGACGAGATCTCGGCGCCCATTGTCATATCAGGGCTCGATCCGCGCCGTACGTTCCTCGAGCTGGTACCACCTAACGAGCTGCCGGGCGAGCTCGTCGCAACCGTCCAACGCTACAAGTTCCGCGGCTCGTCGGGCAAAGTGAACCTCGCGCTGAGCGGTCTGCCGGACTTCACATGCATGCCGGGCGTTGGAAGACATCTCCGCGGCGCGATGTCGATCAGTCCCAACCTCGAGTATCTCGAGCGCGCCTATGACGACGCCAAGTACGGCAGCTTCTCGCGCAATCCGTACATGGACATCGTGATTCCGTCGATGATCGATCCAGGAATGGCGCCGCCCGGGAAGCACGTGATGAGCATCTTCGTACAGTACGCGCCGTACGACCTCAAGGGTGGCTGGAACGACATTCAGCGCGAGGCGTTCGGCGACGCGGTGGTGAAGACGCTGTCCCGCTACGCGCCGAATCTCGAGTCGCTCATCATCGGACGGCAGGTACTCACGCCAGCCGACATCGAGCGGATCACCGGCCTATCTGAGGGAAACATCTTCGCCGGCGAGCTCGCGATGCAGCAGATGTTCTTCCTGCGCCCCGCGCAACAGTGGGCGAAGTATCGCACGCCGATTCGCGGGTATTGGCAATGTGGCTCCGGCACGCATCCGGGCGGCGGCATCATGGGCGCCTCGGGTCGACTCGCCGCGCTCCAGATTCTCGGGGCAGCATGAGCGGAACCAACGAATTCGACACGGTCGTGATCGGGGCGGGGAGTAATGGCCTCGTCGCCGCGATTGCACTGGCCAAATTCGGACGCAAGGTGGTGGTTCTCGAGCGCGCGAGCGAGATCGGCGGTTTGCATGCGACGAACGAGATTGCGCCGTGCTTCCGCGCTCCGTTAGGCGCTGATACAGGTTGGCTCCCGCCGAGCGTCGCCCGCAGTATCGGACTCACGCCACCGGCCACTGTTTCGCCAGAAGTATCGGTCACAGCGCCGCTTGCTGACGGAGGGTTCCTCTCGCTCCCAAGCGATCCGCGTCGCGCCGTGGAAGCAATTCGCGCGCACTCCGCACGCGATGCCGACCGATGGATCGACTTTACTCATAGTTTGCGCGCGCTCGGCGGATTCCTGGAGGCGCTCTATCAGGTGCCGGCCCCGGATATCGATGCATCATTCTCGCCACGCGAGATGTTGCCGCTCGTCGGTGTCGGCCGAAAGTTCCGCTCGTTGGGCAAGCACGATATGACGGAATTGCTTCGCACCGTTCCGATGCCCGCGAAGGACTTTCTCGACGATATGCTCGATCACGAAACGCTCAAGGCGGCGATCGGCGCGGGCGCGGTGCGCGACATCCGACAAGGTCCGCGCTCCGGCGGCACGGCGTTCGTACTGCTGCACTATCTCACCGGTGCCAGCGACGGTGCCGTGCGGGCGCGCCCTTGGTGGCAAACGGGCCCGGACGCACTGACCAGCGTCCTTGGTGATCTCGCGCGTCAACATGGCGTAGCGATCAGAACAAACGCCGAGGTTGGGCGCATCGTCGTGCGTGACGACGCCGTTGCGGGTGCGGCGCTGGCGAACGGCGACGAAATTGCCGCGCCGGTGATCATATCGACCGCGGATCCCGCGCGCACCCTTGGCCTCGTTGAGCCGATCTGGCTCGATCCGGACTTCATGTTGGCCGCGCACCACATCAAGTTCCGCGGCTCGACCGCCGTCGTGCAGTACGCGCTGGATAATCTTCCGGACGCGCCGGGACTCTCGCCACAAGCCTTGGCGAGCGTCGTCAGCCTGACGGCAACGCTCGAGAAGCTCGAGCGCGCATACGACTCCGCGAAGTACGGCCAGATATCGGACGAGTTACACATCGAACTCACCGTTCCTACGTTGCGCTGGCCGGCTCTCGCGCCAGCGGGGAAGCACGTCCTGGTCGCAAACGTTCGTTATACACCCTGTAATCTCCGCGGCGCGACGTGGGACGATGCAAGTGCTCGAGCGTTAGGCGAGCGCGTGACGGCTGCCCTCGAGCGCGTCATTCCCCGCTTCAAAAACTCGGTTCGAAATCGCGTCGTGCTCACGCCGCACGACCTCGAAGCGCGATTTGCGCTCACCGAAGGCGCGCTCACGCACGGCGAGATCACGCTCGATCAGATTCTGTTCATGCGGCCGCTCGCGGGATGGGGTCGCTATGCGATGCCGATCTCCGGTCTGTATCTTGGCGGCAGCGGTGCGCACCCTGGGCCGGGCGTACTTGGTGGCGCCGGCTGGCTCGCTGCGCGCCGGGTGCTGCAGGACTAGGGAGCCCTGTGCTCCTCAGGATGACATCCAAGACAATCTGCGCGCTGATACTAGTCGTCGCGATCTATGAAGTAAGCGCCGCGCAAACGACGGGTGCTCGAGTCATACTGGCAGCCGGCCGCCCCGCGCAGCTCGAGGTGCGAGTAGCGGGCGAGCACAGCATACGCGTGACACTACGGCCATTCGCTACGCCCGAGAGCGCGATCATTTCGCCCGCGCTCGCCGAGCGCGAGTATCCGGCGCCGGCCATCTCGCTGCGTGAGGTCTCGCGGCCAACGCGCGCACGCGTCGGTGGCCTAACGGTCGAAGTACAGCCGGATCCGCTGTCGGTGATCGTCACGAATGCACGAGGCGAAAACATACAATCGCTGATATTTGAGAGTGACGGATCGCTTTCGTTCCATCTCGATGGGCAGCCCGTGCTCGGTCTCGGAGAGGGTGCGCAGCGCCCCGAACAGGGTACGCCCTGGCGCGAGCAAGCGATCCAGTTCGATCGCCGTGGAAGGCTCTACGCGATGGAGCCGCGCTGGCAGAGCGGCCCGTATGGATCGCGGAACCCTGCCGCAATGCTCGTGGGGACGGGTGGGTGG
>DATEGN010000579.1:0-9239 GCA_035280125.1 Gemmatimonadaceae bacterium
CCGGATACTTCTCCTTCTCCTTCGCCCACTTGCTGGCTGCCGCGCGTCGTTTGAGCGCGCTCAGATAATCGATGAAGAGCCGGCCATGGAGGTGATCGATCTCGTGCTGCAGGCAGCGGGACAGCAGCTCCTTGCCCTCGACCTCGTACGTCTTACCGTCTGCGTCCATGGCGCGCACGAGCACGCGCGCGGATCGCTCGACGTCGCCATAGATCTCCGGAATCGAAAGGCATCCCTCTTCGCCTTTGATTCGTTTCGAATCGCTTTCGACGATCTCGGGGTTGAAGAGCACCAGGCGTTGCCCGTCGACATCGACGACCGACAATCGCTCGAGCCGTCCGATCTGCGGTGCGGCGAGGCCGATTCCCTTGGCCGCGTACATCGTCTCGAACATGTCGTTGACCAGTCGCCGCAGCTCCGGCGTCACGTCGTTCACGATGTTGGTCGGCGTCCGGAGCACCGGATCGCCGTAGACCCGAATATCCAACAAACTCACGAGCCGTGTCTCGATCTCGATTCGTTATGCCTCACGATGCGTTCGTCGTCGACGTCGCCTCGGCGCGCTTGGCACTCGTAATGCGCGCGATGCGACCGCGCTCGACGATCAGCCGCGATTCGTCTGACTTGATCGTCACCTGATCCTCCATCGACTTCACCGCCGCGCCATCCTTCATCGTCTCTTTGATGAAGATCACCCGTCCGACGATTCCCCCCGTGGTCACGATCTCGTCGCCCTTCTGCAAGTTGCGCAGCGATTCTTCGTGTCGTTGTCGCTGCTGCTTCTGCGGACGGAAGATGAGGAAATAAAGAATTCCGACGATGAGGACCATCTGGAGGATGAGAAACTGCGTTCCTCCACCAGCTGCACCGCCTGCCTGGAGCAGAAAGAAAGCGCCTATCGAGCTCATGCCGGAATCGTCGGTCTCGAGTGGTATCGGGCGAGCCAGTCGCGGCTCCATCCGCTGAATGTGCCGGCGCGAACCATATCGCGCGCGACGGCCATCAGGCGGACGAGGAAATGTACATTGTGCAGGGAGAGCAGGCGATGGCCGAGGATTTCGTCGGACACGAAGAGATGGCGGACATACGCCCGCGTAAAGCGTTTGCACGCAGCGCAATCGCAGTCTTCATCCAGCGGCCGCGTATCGGTGCGATACTCCGCTCGCTTGATATTGATGCGACCGTCCGCCGTGAACGCGGCGCCATTGCGGCCCATGCGCGTCGGTGCAACGCAATCGAAGAGATCGATGCCGCGCCGCACACCTTCGACGAGATCTTCTGGAAACCCCACGCCCATGAGGTAACGCGGCCGATCAGCCGGAAGCACGTCATCGACGACCTCGAGGATGCGATACATATCCGGCTTTGCTTCGCCCACGGATAGCCCGCCGATACCAAAACCGATCCAGTCTCCGCTGGACAGAATGTTCCGCGCCGCGTCACGCCGCAGAGACTCGTGAATGCCACCCTGTACGATCGGGAACAGTGCCTGGTTCGGACCCGGCTCAACGTTCATCAATCGCGACAGCTCACGAGCACAGCGACCGAGCCAACGCACGCTGCGCTCGCTTGCGTCTCTCGCGCTCGGCTCATCGCTCTGGCCCGGGATTACGTGATCGAACTGCATGATCACATCCGCGCCGAGATTGCGTTCGATGTGCATCACGGACTCGGGCGTGAACCGCTGGCTCGAGCCGTCGATATGGCTCCGAAACTCGACGCCGTCCTCCTCAACAGTACGCAGCGCGGCCAATGAGAAGACTTGAAACCCGCCCGAATCGGTGAGAATCGGACGCGACCATCCCATGAATTCGTGCAGACCGCCCAGCTCTCGAATGAGCGCATCGCCGGGGCGAAGGTGCAAATGGTACGCATTGGCAAGAATCATTTGCGCGCCCATGGCCTCGAGCTCCGCTGGGTCGAGCGCTTTCACGGTGGCGAGCGTCCCGACCGCCATGAAAGCCGGCGTTTGCACGCCGCCGTGTGGCGTCCGAAAAAGCCCTGCGCGCGCACGTTGTTCTCGCGCTGCAAGATCGAATGGGAACGATTCTGACGTCGCTAGCACCTAGTACCTAGCACCTAACACCTCCCTGGCCCCGAGCCTGGCCCCTACACCACCGCCATCGCATCGCCGTACGAATAGAATCGGTACCCCTTCGTGATCGCCTCGCGATAGGCCGCCATCGTTAGGTCATACCCGGCAAATGCGGCGACCAGCATGATCAACGTCGAGCGCGGAAGGTGAAAGTTGGTAATGATGTGATCGACCGCCCGAAACGGATATGGCGGCCGGATGAAGATAGTCGTCTCACCTTCGCCGGCGACGACGCACCCCGACGCGTCCGCCGCGCTCTCGAGTGTACGGACGCTCGTCGTACCAACCGCCCACACTGATGCGCCACTGGCATGTGCCGAGTTGATCCGGGTGGCTGCTTCACTGGAGATCGCGTACCACTCCTCATGCATCACGTGCTCTGCCGGGTCCTCGACCTCGACCGGCTTGAAGGTCCCCGCGCCAACGTGGAGCAGCACCTCGATGCGCCTAACGCCGCGAGCGGCCAGGATGTCGAGCAGCTCCGGCGTGAAATGCAGACCAGCCGTCGGCGCTGCGACTGACCCTGCCTCGCGCGCATACACTGTTTGATACCGCTCTGCGTCGTCAGTGGCGTCCGGCCGCTCGATGTAGGGCGGTAACGGAACATGACCGTGGCGCTCGACGAGCGCATCGAGCGGATCTTTGCCGATCAGGCGTACGATGCGAGTTCGCCGTTGCGTGACTTCGAGAATCTCGACTGAGAAGTCCGCCGCGATCGAAACCGTCCGTCCCGGCTTCAGCTTGCCTCCCGGCGACACCAGCGCCTCGTACCGATCGCCTCCCACGGGCTTGAGCAGCATGATCTCCGCGGGCGCACCGGACACGCGTGTGCCGAGCAGCCGGGCACGGACAACGCGCGTGCGATTGACGACGAGTACATCTCCCGCTGGAATGAGCTCGGCCAGATCACTGAATCGACGATGGCTGATCGAGCCACTCTGGCGATCGATGACCATCAACCGGCTCTCGTCCCGTCGCGCGAGCGGCCGTTGCGCGATCAGCTCGGGCGGGAGATGGAAATCGAAGTCGGAGGTTCGCATTTCATCTGTCATCCCGAGGAGCAAAACGACGAGGGATCTGTGCGCGTCCTGCGAGAGGAACAGGAGTGCGCGGAACGCGCGCGACTTCAAATAGCTTCTGCGCCGAGCGCAAGCGAGGTGCAGATCCCTCGCTTCGGTCGGGATGACACCCGGGCTAAAACAGACTCGCCTGTCCTGACTGACTCGGTGGTGTATATCCGAAATGCCGATACGCGAGCGGCGTCGCGACGCGGCCGCGCGGTGTCCGCTGCAAGAAGCCGTGCTGCACGAGAAACGGCTCGTAGACCTCCTCGATTGTCGTCGCGTCTTCGCCAATCGCCGCGCCGATGTTGTTCAATCCAACCGGCCCACCCTCGAATTTCTCGATGATTGTCTTGAGTATTCGAGCATCCATGTCGTCCAGGCCAAACTCGTCGACATCGATCAAGCGGAGCAGTTGGGACGCAACCTCTTTCGTGATCACGCCGTTTGCTTTCACCTGCGCGTAGTCGCGCACGCGACGCAGCAGGCGGTTCGCAACGCGTGGCGTCCCCCGCGAACGCCGCGCAATCTCGTGTGCGCCTCCCTCCCCGATCTCGACGTTCAGCACCATCGCTGACCTCGTCACGATCTGTTCGAGGTCCTGGACCGGGTAATAGTTGAGACGCTCGACGATGCCAAAGCGCGCGCGCATTGGCGGAGTGAGCATGCCGAACCGCGTCGTTGCGCCGATTAGCGTGAAGCGCTCGATAGGCATCGTGATCGTCTGCGCCTTTGGTCCCTCGGAAAGGCGAATATCGATCTTGTAGTCCTCCATCGCTGGGTAGAGAAACTCCTCGATGATCGGACGGAGACGGTGAATTTCGTCGATGAAGAGGATGTCTCCCTCACGAAGATTCGTGAGCGTTCCGACGAGGTCCCCTGGTTTTTCGAGCGCTGGCCCGGACGTGGTGCGAATGTTGACTCCAAGCTCACGAGCAATGAGCTCGGCGAGAGTGGTTTTGCCGAGCCCGGGGGGACCATAGAACACGGCATGATCGAGCGGCTCTCGACGTGCGAGAGCTGCGTCGATCCAGATGCGGAGGCTTTGCTTGACCTTCTCCTGACCAATGAACTCGGCCAGGCGTTGAGGGCGAAGCGAGAGCTCGACGACCGATTCGTCGGAGAGCGCCTCCGGAGTAGTGATCTCGGCTCGTGACATCAATGGGCGTTGTGCGAGATGAGCCATAAAGATAGTCCGAAGAAAGCCCGAAAAAAAATGGTGAGAGGGACAGGAGTGCGCGTGCAGCGCGCACGACTCCAAATAGGCCTGGTGCGAGCGCTAGCGAGCGCCAGCGATTACGTGCGCCACTGACCGACAACCGGATGGTTGTCGAGTCAGCGGCGCAGTTTTCGCGGTTTGCGGGCAAGCTTGTCTTAACAACTCAGGTTTGCGTAACGCACTGCGGTTCTTGCTTGCAGCGCGTCTGCGCCGGCGAGTAGGGCGGATTCACTTTTCGAGGAGAGAGTTCATGGGACGCGATCGGCTTCTGCGCGTAGGCGTGGCGAGCCTGGGAATGCTGGCGCTGAGCATGGTGGTTCGGCCAGTCTGGGCACAGAACCCGGGACAGATTCTCGACAGTCTGCGGCGGCGCTACCAGTTACCGCTCGTGCCATCACTCGAAGTCGCGGCTACAGCGTCGCGCTTCGCGCCAGGTCAGAGCACATCTTCTCAATCAGCCTTTGGAGCGAATTTCGGTGACGGCTTCGTCGGCGCCGGTTTCGCCAGCCGCACGCGTAGTGGTGAGCACGCCGATGGGTCGGCCGTTGCCGGCTTCGGTCTGTGGAACGCACGCGACTACGTCGGTATCGAGGTTAGCGTCTTCTCGTTCTCGACTGTTGACGAGGGATTCGGTCAGAATGGCGCGTTTGGCCTCAAGCTCCATCGCGCCATTCCAGGCAACTGGGCCGTGGCGATCGGCGGAGAGAATCTCGCCGGCTGGGGGTCTCTGGACGCGCCAAAGACGTACTACGGCGTCGTCTCGAAGGTATGGCGACTCCGGCAGCGCGAGGGCGATCCGTTTGGCAGCCTGACGACGAATCTTGGCCTCGGTGACGGACGCTTCAGTCCGCAGTTCGACAGCCTAACGAGCACGTCGGAGCTTGGCAGCGTCGGCGTGTTCGGAAGCGTTGGTCTGCGCGTCCACGAAAAAGTGACGGCGATCGCCGACTGGGGCGGTCAGGACCTAGCGCTGGGCGTCTCGATACTACCCTTGCGCTGGGTGCCGCTCGTGATCACGCCGGCGTACGCGGACATTCTGCACCGAAACAACCATCGTGGTGCGTTTGTGCTTGGTGTCGCGGCCGGATTCAAGTTCTGGCAGGTTCGCAACATCTTCATGCCGCCGAGGTAGATCAATGAAAAAGATGATACTCGGGCTAGGTGTGGCGACGCTGGCCGTCGCTCTCTCCGCCCGCGCGAATGCGCAAGCCGCAAACAACAACACGACCATCCCGTTTGTCGTCGTCACGCTGTTCACGCCGGGAACCGTCGGTGTGCCGCTGGACCTAGCCGTGGCGACGGCCGTTCAAGGCGAAATGGATCTACTCCTGCGCAACAAGAGCGTCGTCTCTCCGATCACTGGCGTCGTGATTCCGCCAGAAGTCACGGCGAGCGTGATCGACATGTTGACGACCTCGACGCCCCCCGCGCGCGATCGGATGAACAAGGCGTTGTCGGGAGCGGGCGTCAGCAACAGCGTTCAAGAGCAGCTGATATCCAATCTTCCCAGCCTGCTTTCACATCCAACGGCGGGTCAGCTCCAAACAGTGCTCAGCGCATTCAATGGATTCGTGAACAACGCCAATGCGGCGTTTCTCGTGAATCCGCCCGCGGAGTTCCTCGGGTTGCAGGCGATCTTGCTCCAGCTCACCGCATCAGCGAACAGGACGTCGACACGATAGCGAGTTTGGTCGGTGGTCGTCGGTGATTGGTGGAAAAGGATAGCCCACGAGCAATGCTCGTGGGCTTTTCAATAACCAACTACCAAGCACCAACGGCCACTCACACCTTCTGCCTGACCTCTACCAGCCGATCCGCTGCTCGTCGCAGCGTGTCGAACTTTTTACAGAAGGCAAAGCGAACGAGCGTACGTCCGAGCTCACGGTCGTGATAGAAGCTCGATCCGGGCACCGTCGCGACACCGATCTCCTGAGTCATCCACTTTGCGAAGGTAACGTCGTCCAGATCACTCAGCGCCGAGAAGTCGGCGAGGATGTAATACGCGCCTTCGGGAACAGCGAACGCGAATCCCGCCTCATTCAGCGCTTCGACGAGTACGTGTCGGCGGGCGCGATAGTCCAGAGCGAGGTGATTGAAGTAATCAGGGTCGAATGCCATTCCAACTGCACCGGCCGCCTGCAGCGGCGCCGGGGCGCCGACCGTCAGAAAATCATGAACCTTGCGGATCGGGATCGTCTGTGCGGGTGGCGCCACGGCGTAGCCGAGACGCCATCCGGTGCAGCTAAAGGTCTTTGAAAGCCCCGAGATCGTAATCGTCCGCTCGCGCATCTCCGGCCAGGTCGCCATCACGTGATGGTCGCCTGCATAACGAATGTGCTCGTAAATCTCGTCTGTTATTGCCCACACGTCGTACTTGAGGCACAACTCGGCGATGAGCGACATCTCGGCGCGCGTGAGCACGCGTCCCGTCGGGTTGTGCGGCGTGTTGATGATGATTGCCTTCGTACGTTTGTTGAACGCCTTTTTGAGTCGATCAGCATCCAACGTCCAGTTGGGTCGCTCAAAAGGAACGAACACCGGGTTTGCGCCGGCAAGAACAGCATCCGGCCCGTAGTTCTCGTAGAACGGTTCGAGCACGACCACTTCGTCGCCGGGATCCATGAGCGCCATGAAAACAGACGCCATTGCTTCTGTCGCGCCGCAAGTGACTGTGACCTCACGATCGGGGTCGACTTCCATCCCATACCACCGCCGATATTTCTCGGCGATGGCGATGCGCAGATTGGCCGAGCCCCAGGTGACCGCGTACTGATTGATGTCACCCTGAATCGCGGCGCACGCGGCATCCTTCATCGGCTCCGGCATCGGGAAGTCAGGGAAGCCCTGCGCCAGATTCACCGCCTCGTGCATCTGCGCGATGCGCGTCATCTCGCGGATCACCGATTCCGTGAACGTCGACGTCCGTCTCGCTGCGAGCATTACCGTCCCCCTCCACCGCCGACTTTGGTTAGTGCACGACGTATCAGTTCCGGCGCTGCCATCCCCTTTCCGCCATCGTCCAGGGCGCCGCGGACCGCGCGCTCCGCGTCGCCTGTAGAATAGCCGAGTGAAACGAGAGCGCGAGTCGCATCTTCGGCGCTGGCGCCACCCACGCCCTCGAGCCGACCGACACCACCTGGTGCGGCCGCGCGAACGTCATCCAGCTTGTCCGCGAGATCGAGCACGAGCTGCTCGGCTTTCTTTCGCCCCACACGGGGTACGCTTTGCAGCGTAACGATGTCCTTTTCACGTATGGCGCGCACCAGTCGCTCGGCGGAGAGCGTCGAAAGCAAACCAAGCGCCAGGGCCGGTCCAACGCCCTTCGCGTCCAACACACGCCGAAAGACCTGGCGTTCGAAGGCGCTCACGAAACCGAACAGCTGCCAACCGTCTTCCTTGACGACGAGGTAGGTGTGGAGCTGAACAGTCTCGCCGATCCTCGGCAGGGATTCGTAGACGCTCAACGGGACGAGCAGCTCGTAACCAACGCCGCCCGCCGTCATCACTTCGACGCGATCGAGATCTTTGGCGAGTAGCGTCCCCGCGATGTGCGCGATCACGACGCGTCTACTTCGCCCGAATGACGGGCGGCGAGACGTGCCATAGCCCGCGCGACCGCAGCATCGCGACGAACTCGCTGTGCTCGATCGGATGCATCCCGTGTTGAAGCGATCGATGGCAAGCGGGCGCTCATGATATAAGCGAGCGCCGCCGCGACACCGTCTGCTGCATCCGAAGGTTGAGGAACCGCTTTCAAGCGCAGCAGCCGCGTGAGCATGAACTGAACTTGTTCTTTCGTCGCGACGCCTGAGCCGACGACCGCTTTCTTGATTTCGGCGGGCGGAAACTCGTGAATGTCGAGCCTGGCCAGATGACCGGCGAGCAGAATCACTCCACGTGCGTGCCCCAACACGACGGTCGTGCGAACGTTGCGAGCGTAGAAGACGTCTTCGACGGAAAGCGCGTCCGGTCGATGCCGCGCGATGAGTTGTGTAACGCCGTCGTAGATCTCGGCAAGCCGCGACGGCAGCGGATCGCGCGGGCGAGTGCGAATCACGCCGCACTCCACGAGTGTCGCAAGTCCTGGGCGGTCGCTGCGAACGACGCCGTATCCAGTGTTCGCCGTGCCGGGATCGATGCCGAGTGCGAGCACTTAGGCTCGCACCATCTGCTCGACGTCGATATCGAAGTTCGCCCAGACCTTCTGCACGTCGTCCAGTTCCTCGAGTGATTCGATGAGCTTGAGCAGCGCTTCGGCGTCACGACCCTCGACCTTCACCGTCGACTTCGGGACCATCGCCAACTCGGCCTCGGCGATCGGAAGTCCCTTGCTCTGCAGCGCGCTGCGCACGGAGTGAAAATCGCCCGGCGCTGTCGTCACGACGTACTGGTCGTCCTCGCGACGGAGATCTTCGCCGCCCGCGTCGAGGACTGCCTCCATGAGCGAGTCCTCGTCTCGTCCCGCACCGTCGATGAGAATCTGTCCCTTCTTCTCGAACATCCAGGCAACCGAGTTTGGCGTGCCGATATTCCCGCCGCCGCGTGACATCCTGTGCCTCACGTCAGCAACGGTGCGCGTCGCGTTGTCCGTGACTGCTTCGATCATCATCGCGACGCCGCCCGGACCGTAGCCCTCGTAGGTCACTTCCTGATAGTCAACCCCTTCGAGCTCGCCGGTGCCCTTCTTGATTGCGCGCTCGATGTTCTCCTTCGGCATCGAGTTGGCGCGGGCGTTGTCTACAGCAGTTCGGAGGCGCGCATTCCCGTCGGGATCACCACCGCCCTGTTTCGCCGCGAGGGTGATTTCTCGAATCAGCTTCGTGAACAGCGCGCCCCGCTTCGCATCGGCCGCCGCTTTGTAATG
>DATEGN010000580.1:0-2578 GCA_035280125.1 Gemmatimonadaceae bacterium
GACCGTACCAGTCCGGGAGATCGGTCTCGGTGGAAAAGTCGGCTACCGTTGTCATCGAGTCGCGCCGCGTGCGGAACGCGGCTTTGCGATGGGTGTCGCAGGCGTTCACACTGATGCCACGGTGCGCGGCGATGTTGGCGCCGTTCCCTCCTTCGAAGAATTCTTCGACAATGATCTCGCGCTGCGCTTGCGACATGTCCTCGAGGTGATCGCCAAGGATGTGATGGAATCCGTCCAAGTCGTCCTTGGCACGCCGCACATTGGGCGCGGGCACGTCGGACTTCACTTTCGACTAACTAACAATGAAGGCGGTGCTCAGGCGGGCGGAGCCGGAGTCTTCGCGATCCATTCCCTCAGCGCCCCAAACGGATCCTTCGACTTCGACTTCGCCAGGTCGATGACCCGCTTGATCGTCTTCCGCAGATCCTGTCCCTCGCGCAGCCAGACCGCGTCGAACAGATCCAAGTCGGTGAGATAGATCCGTCGCGCCATCAGCGCGGCGTTGTCCAATCGCATGCGTTCGAGCACCCGTGGTCCGATGGTGTGAAGCTGAGGACCCAACACCTCCACCAACTCAGTCCGCGCCTGGTGATAGACCGTGTCGCGCGCGGCGATTCGTGCACGCACTTGCGCCGAGTCCTCGCCCCGATGCGCCTTGTACGCCGAATCGATGGAGTGATAGAGCCGCTCCCAAAAGCGCGCCATCACCTTGTCGTCACTCCAGCGCGCGTCGGCTTCGTCCGCCGCCTCGGGTTGGTTGAGCGACCGGAAAAACCACGCCGAGCCGCGGGCGCCGACGAAGTTCGCGAACGACTCGTTGAACACCGCCTGGCCGGGCGCGTAGAACGTGTTGTGGGTCAGCTCATGAATGACAGTATTCGCGAGATCGATCGAATCGGCATTGAGTGAAGTCGAAACAAGCGGATCG
This sequence comes from Gemmatimonadaceae bacterium, assembly GCA_035280125.1. Classification (GTDB taxonomy): domain Bacteria; phylum Gemmatimonadota; class Gemmatimonadetes; order Gemmatimonadales; family Gemmatimonadaceae; genus AG2. The sequence goes on from DATEGN010000580.1 coordinate 929, forward strand.
TTGAACCAGCCTAACGTGCTGAATGCGGGCGACGGGCGAAGGTAGACATCGAAGCCCTGGCGATCGAGCGTGTGCGCCGCCGTTCGCGCGGCTCCGAAATCGAAAAATCCCTTGTACGGAACGCGTCCAACGATCGGAAACCACCATGTGTACGACTGCAGCCGATCGCGATACGCGGCCGAGAGCACAAGGACGAGCGTGTCGTGCTCCAGACGGCTGAACGTCGTGAAGCTCTGGCGCGCGCGGAGCTGAATCGAGTCGCTCGCGAACGCTCGAGCCGCGAGCACGATCTCCAATTTGCGCCGTGTCGCGGCCGAGGACGCCGAATCACTTACGATGTCAGCAATCTCGCGACGGCGCGCGAGGATTTTTCCCTCCTCCCACGCCGCGCGCACGAGATAGCGTCCCGTGGGTGCGAGCAGGAGGAAGAGGAGAAGCAGGAGCAGCAAAGCGCCCGCGACCCGAGCCGCGATGCGCACCACTCGGCGTGCGGATTGACGCGCGCGCGGGGGGCGCTCGCCGACTGGTCGGTCGACGCGCACGGCAGGCTCGCTCACGAGAGCTTCTCCTTCTTCATAAGACTTTGCTCCATATACCCTTAGACGACCGGGCCGGCGCATCGTTTTCTTTGCCTCGTTGCCCAGCGGTCGCTATCTTCCTCGCGATGTCCTTCGTACACCTCCACTGCCATTCCGAATACTCCCTCCTCGATGGCGCCAACCGGATCGAAGATCTGATCCGACGGGCCCAGGAGTTCGAGCAACCCGCTCTGGCAATTACCGATCACGGTAATCTGCACGCAGCTTTTGAATTCCAGGAACAGGCCCGCAAAGCGAAGCTCAAGCCGATCATTGGAATGGAGGCGTACGTCGCTCCTGGTGATCGCCGAACGCGCGCACGTGCCAATGGCAACGCGCAGAAGCCGTACTATCACCTCGTTTTGCTCGCGCGGGACCTGACCGGTTATCGCAACCTGGTCAAGCTTTCGTCGCTGGCGTATACCGAAGGTTTCTACACCAAGCCGCGAGTCGATCGGGAGCTGCTCGCGCGGTACAGCGAAGGCATCATCGTCTCCTCGGCTTGCATGGCTGGGGAAATCGCGACCCACCTGGTGCGGGACGACCGGGACGCGGCTCGCGAGACGGCGACCTGGTACGCGAACGTCTTCAAGGACCGCTACTACCTCGAGGTCCAGGCACACGATTCGAGTGGTCAGCGCGATCTGAATGCGCGCGTCTTTGCGCTGGCGAAGGAGCTCAGTCTTCCGATCGTCGCGACGAACGACTCGCACTTTTTGCGACGTCAAGATCACGATTCGCACGACGTACTGCTCTGCATCGGGCTCGGCAAAGACCGATCCGATCAGGACCGGATGCGCTACGACGAGGGACTCTACTTCAAGAGTCACGAGGAGATCCGGAGCTTCTTTCCCGACCGCCCGGACGTTGTTGAGAATACGCTCAAGATCGCGGACGAAGTCGGCTTCGAGTTCTCGAAGAAGTATCACCTGCCAGCCTTTCCCTTGCCCAACGGCATCGCCAGTGAGAACGAGCTGCTGAACCAGCTCGCGCTCGAGGGGGCGAAGGAGCGTTACGGAGATCCACTCCCCGCGGATGTTCGCGAACGCCTGGAGTACGAGCTCGGCGTCAT
>DATEGN010000581.1:0-3153 GCA_035280125.1 Gemmatimonadaceae bacterium
TGGGACGCTCCACGCGTCGAGGGTCTAGGGACTGGAGAATTCAGCCTTGGTTTACTGAGCTAGCTCGTAACGTTGCGCGCTGGCCGCTAGTCAACGGCCCCTTAGCCACTCTCCTCTATGGCACGCGCCGTGCCGCCTTCATAGTGTAGTCATTTCATGCTTCTTTCGTTACTCGTCGCTGGCTTCGCCGCCCTTGCGCAGGGCGTGCCGACTCAGACCGTCGCGGCCGCTGGACGCGACGGTGAGGCGCGACGTGTGACCACTGCACCCGATTCGCTTCGGGCACTACGCTCGGCTCGACGCGCGCAGGAGAGCTTCGAGTTCGTGCGCAAGCAATATCTGCCGCGCGAGCCAGGCGTCGTCTACCACCAGTGCGACCTGCACATCGGACGCTGGTGCATCTGGAACGACGACTCCAACAACCGCGTGCCACCGCCGGAATCGCCGCACATCACGCAAGCGCGCGCCAAATTGCTCGCCACGCTCGATTCCGTGGGACAGCGTTTTCCGGGTGACGAATGGGTGGCGGCGCAGGAGGTTCGTTATCTCATCGAAGCGAAGCGCTACGCCGACGCCGCGAAGATTGCCGATCGCTGCAGCGCGAGCGGCTCGCTGTATCGGTGCCATGCCTTCGCCGCCGTTGCCTATCATGATTCCGGCGCTGTCGCCGCCGCTGATTCGGCCTTCGACGTCGCGCTTGCGGCGATGCCCGACTCCGTCCGCTGCAAATGGACGGATATCTCCGTGCTGCTCGACGACGACATCGGCGATCGCTACGACCACGCTGACTGCGCCGGCCGGGGCCGAATTGCCGCCGGCTTCTGGCGCCTAACGACTCCGCTGTATCTGCGCAATCACGATTTCCGTAGCGAGTTTCTCGCTCGGGTGACGCACACCGAGATGCAGCGCGACGCGCAGGCGACGATGGGATCGAACGACGACGCGTTTCGGGAGACGGGGTTGCGCTATGGGTACGACACGTGGTTCGTGCGCGACGATCCGCCACCCGGTTCGATGGGAGAGACACCGATCGCTGGATACCGCGAGGGCGGATCGGGATTCAACTTCGTACCCGATTGGTCGGTGTTCAGATCGCCCGCGAATCTACGCGCCAACGATTGGGACTTGAAGGAGCGAACCGCACGCACACTCTACGGCCCCGCGTACGCGCGACACTTCGCGTCGGTCACGCCGCAGATTGCGCTCTTCCGGCGTGGCGATTCGGCGCTCGTTGTCGCGACCTACGACTTGCACGGCGACACGTTACTCAATCGAAGCGGACTGGAAGCGGGACTCTTCGCCGTCCCCGTGGACTCCACCGCGCTCGGCGAGCCAATCGGCACCGTCGAGACGAATGCGCGCTCGAGAGGCGCGCTGATGACGAAGGCGCCCTGGGGACCTCAGATCGTCAGCCTCGAGTTGCTCGATCCAGCAAAAAAGGCCGCGGCGCGAGCACGGATTGGCTTGCGACCGCGGGCAGGGAGTGGCCGCATTGACATGTCGGATCTATTGATGTTCGCCGTTCCTTCACCCGACTCGCTCCCCGCCGGTCTCGAAGATGCCCTGACTCACACGATTTACGGCGAGGAGGTGGATCGCAACACGTTGCTCGGGCTGTTCTGGGAGACGTACGGTGTGCGCGCCGAGGGCGAGTCGTTCGCTATCGCCATAACGCTCGAGCGGATTCAGGATGGCTTTATGCGGCGCGCCGCTGAGCGACTGCACCTCGCAACGCCGTTCTCGCCGGTGAAGCTTCAATGGACTGAAGTCCCGTCCCGTACCAACGGTATCGTTTCGCGATCGGTAACGATCGACCTGTCGCGTCTCGAGCCCGGACGCTACGAGATCACGCTGCAAGTTACTCCACCCGACGCGCCACCGATTGCCTCGAAGCGCGAAATCACGCTGCGTCGTTAGGTTCGTCGCCGTGAGCGGCACATTCGCGTCGCAAAAAAATATGGGCTCTCCCAGGGGATCCTCAGGGCCATGATCCCAGGCGTGCCGTGCCGGTACGCGGATCGAACGTACTTCCCGCCGGCAGCACGTGCATTCGGATGTCGGTCGCGCCGAGCATCGGTGCACCGGGCTTCGTGATCGCGGCGCGACGGGCGTCATACACGATCGCCGCGCTCTCGCCAATGATGCTCCACGGCTTCCCGGGCTCGATGACGAGCGCCGTGGATTCGTCAATGCCAATCGCGAGCTGCGATGGATGCTCGAGGACGACGCTGATGAGCCGATTGTGACGCTTGCGGCGGAGAAAGTGCTGATCGATGATCGCGCCGTCGACGAGGCCGAGACCGTTGCTCAGCACAATGTCCTCACGCGCAATGGTGATGAAGCTCTGCGTCGTATCCCGGCGCGCACCGCCAGGCGCACGCTCGTCGCCCGTGAGCATCGGGGTCGACATCACTGCCGCACCCGCGGAGGTGCCGCCGATCACAGCGCCCGCTGCATAACGAGTGCGGATGGCTGCGGCAGTCGGCGTACCGTCGAGCACGGCCATGATGCGCACCTGGTCGCCGCCCGGAAACCAGATTCCGGTTGCACTGTCGAGCGCCCGCGCGGTCTCCGTTCGCATCGCCTGGTCGCGCGTGAGATTCATGGTCCACGCACGCACGCCGTTCTTTCTGAACTCGTCGACGCTCTCCGGCCCAGTCTCCGGCAACGACGACGCCATCGGCAGGACGAGAATACGCGCCCGATCGGGGCCGCCCGCGAGCTCGATGAACTTTCGAGTGATCGCCTCGCCCCGCGGTCCACCGCCCACGATGACCAGGCTCCCTCGCGGTGCGGCAATCGCAAACTGGATTGGGAGCCGCTCTTGGCGTGAGACACCGGCGCACGAGAGACTCAAACCGAGTAATCCAATGATGATGCTGCTTCGCAATTTGAGTAGAGAGCAGAGGGTGGCGAGTCGAGAGCAGAGTAGGAGAGTAGAGAGTGGAGGGCCCTTCCGGGAGTGCATTCTCCGCTTCACATTTGCGTCGCGTTGGGCACTTTGGTCTCCCACCTGCGGTGCGCACATGCGGTCCATTCTTCGCGCTTTTTGCGGCGTCACGCTTCTCGCCGCTACGATTGGAACCTCGAGCGTTGACGCACAGAACGGCACCGGGGGAAAGGACTCGCTGTTCATGGCCGAAGACGGCCTCG
>DATEGN010000582.1:0-9026 GCA_035280125.1 Gemmatimonadaceae bacterium
GGTCGATGCGCGGTTGCAGAAATCCTATCGTCTGGTCCCCTAATCCCTCACGTCGGGACCCGGCGCCTCCGCGCCTCTCAACCTCAACGAGGGGCTTTCAGATGAGACGCACATTACTTGTCAGCGCGCCGATGGTGGCGCTTGTATTGGCCGCAGCCTGCAGTTCCGATAGCACGAACCCGATCCAGATCACGACCGACGATGTCAATCAAGCGGCGGTGATCTCCGCTTCCGACGCAACCACCGAGGACGTCGCCATCCTGACGGCGTCGGACATGACGATGTCAGGCGGCGCCGTGCAAAACGTGGTCGGAGGTAGCTTGATGCTCTCGCGCACTCCGGGTACCTCGCTGAGCTACGCGTGGACCTTCGGCGATGGGTGCACCTACAGCTCGACCACGGGTCGGTTCACCTGCCCGCCGATTACTTCCGGCGGCCTCACCCTGAACCGCGACTACGCTTTCTATGATGCGAGTAACGTGGCGCAGTCGGCGTACGATCCGAGCCTCACGGCGTCGGCGAACTTCCATGTGTCCGTGACCGGTGTGCATGTCGTAGATGCTGGTGCCGATACAGTGAATCGCGATCGCAATCTCACGGTAACAGGTCTCGCGGGCGCCGAGACGTCGCGGACGTGGAATGGCGTCGGTACACGTGACGATCATGGCCAGCGCATCATCAGCGACGTCCAGCGGAACTATCACACGACCGATAACGTGACGATCAGCAATGTCGTCGTTGATCTGCCCCGCTCGAGCAATCCGTGGCCGATCTCGGGCACGATCACGCGTCAGATCTCGGGCACGGCGAGCGTCACCAAGGCCGACGTGTCGAAGACGTTCTCGGTCAGTCGCACAGTGACCATCACCTTCAACGGCACGCAGTACGCGACGGTTACGACCGGCGGCAATACGTACACCCTCGATCTCTCGACTGGTACGTGGACGAAAACGCAGTAGAGAGTAGAAGGTAGAGGGTAGAGGGTAGAGGGTGGAGGGTCGAAGGTCGACGGTAGAACGGCGTGTTCTCGACGCGCCTCTTTACCCTCTACCCTCTACCTTCTACCCTCTACCACGTACCCTCTACTCTCTGCTCCAAATGCACCTGATCTTCGAGTCCGATCAAGGCGTCGCTCGGCTGACACTCAATCGGCCCGATGTGCTCAACAGCTTCAATCGGGCGATGGCGCGGGAGCTGTGTGAGGCCTTTGCGGCAATTACGTCGAACGATCACCTTCGCGCCGTGGTCCTCACCGGCGCGGGTCGCGCTTTCTGCGCCGGTCAAGATTTGGCCGAAGCAGCCCCAGCCCCCGATGGATCGCTACCGGATCTCGGTGATTTCGTTCGGCAGGGCTACAACCCAATCATCCGGGCAATTCGAAAGCTCGAAAAGCCTGTCATTTGCGCGGTGAATGGCGTTGCCGCGGGCGCCGGCGCGAACCTGGCACTGGCTTGCGACATCGTATTCGCGTCGAGCGAAGCGTCGTTCATTCAATCCTTCTCGAAGATCGGAGTTATCCCAGACAGCGGCGGCACGTTTATTCTGCCACGCGTCGTCGGATTGCAACGCGCAACGGCCTTGACGATGCTCGCCGACAAGGTCACCGCCGAGCAAGCGCAGGAGTGGGGGATGGTCTACCGCGTCGTCGAGCCTCCGGCCCTGATGGATGTTGCGTTTACGACGGCAGTCCACCTCGCGGCGCAGCCCACACGCGGCCTCGGCCTGATCAAACGCGCCTTCAATCGTTCGTTAGGTATCGACCTCGACGAGCAGCTGGACTACGAGGAGGAACTGCAGCGCGAGGCAGGGCGCACCGCCGATTACGCCGAAGGCGTGCGTGCCTTTCTCGCGAAGCGGAAGCCAAAGTTCGAGGGTCGTTAGGGGCCGTGGAACCGATCCTCGTTGGGGTCGTCGGCGCGGGAGCGATGGGCAGCGGCATTGCCCAAGTCGCGGCCCAGGCCGGCCACCACGTGATACTCGCTGATTCGCGCCCCGAGGCAACGTCGAAAGCGGAAGAGGAGATCAGGGCACTGCTCGATCGCCTCGTCGAGAAGGGCAAAGTCACGGACGACTCGCGTGATGCGACGTTGGCGAGAATCTCTTTCCAGCGCGAACCCCTCGGCAATTTCCACGTCTATCGCGATTGTCGGTTGATCATAGAGGCGATTGTCGAGGAGATCTCCGCCAAGCAGGTGCTCTTCGCGAAGCTTGCGGCCTGTGTCGCTGGCGATGCGGTGCTCGCGACGAATACGTCATCGCTTTCGGTGGCCTCGATAGCATCCGCGGCGGTGCATCCGGAACGCGTGATCGGGCTCCATTTTTTCAATCCAGCGCCGGTACTTCCGCTCGTTGAGATCGTTCCCTGGCTCGGCACCACGCCGGACATAACCGCCAACGCGATACGCCTCGTTGAATCCTGGAAAAAGATTCCTGTCATCGCCTCGGACACTCCGGGCTTCATCGTCAATAGAATCGCGCGCCCCTTCTACGGAGAGGCTCTTCGTCTGCTCGATGAGGGCGTCGCCGACGTCGCGACCATCGATTGGGCGATGCGGGAGCTCGGCGGTTTTCGAATGGGTCCGTTCGAGCTGATGGATTTTATCGGCAACGATGTGAACTACGCCGTCACGAGATCGGTCTTCGAGGCGTTCTTTTTCGATCCGCGCTATCGGCCATCGCTCACCCAGCGGCGACTCGTCGAGGCGGGTTTCCTCGGTCGGAAGAGTGGCCGCGGGTACTATGATTACCGCCAGGGAGCGTCGAAGCCTGAGCCGCGACGCGATCGAGACCTAGGCCGTGCGATTCTCGATCGCATTCTCGCAATGCTCATCAACGAAGCTGTCGACGCCGTGTTTCTTCGGGTTGCGACCGTTCGAGACATCGATCTGGCGATGACCAAAGGCGTGAACTACCCGAAGGGTCTTCTCGAATGGGGCGACGAGCGGGGTCTCGATTGGGTGCTGAAGTCGATGACGGAGCTCCAGCACGAATACGGCGAGGATCGCTATCGGCCAAGCCCGCTTCTGCGGCGGCTTTCCGCGGAGCACCGACGGATTACGGTATGAGCGAGCTCGACGCCGAGACGGCCCAAAATCTCGCTGAACGCGTCGTGGACGCGATGATGGCAGCCGACGCTTTCAGCCGTTGGCTGGGTATTAGAGTTCTAGCTGTCCGCCCGCGTGAAGCGACCGTTGCAATGATGGTCCGGGACGAGATGGTGAACGGATTCGGGGTTTCGCACGGCGCCATCGTGTATGCTCTCGCGGACAGTGCACTCGCCTTCGCATCCAACACGCACGGACGGATCACGGTGAGCATCGAGAACTCGATCACCTATCCGCATGCGGTGCACGTTGGTGACGAGCTGGTCGCGAACGCCTTGGAGGAAGGCGCGAGTAATCGGCTCGGGTATTACCGAGTCACGGTGACACGGAAGGACGGAACGGTCGTGGGCTTGTTTCGCGGTACGGTCTACAAGACAAAAAGGGATTTCTTCTCTCGCAGCGTTGCGGCGAGCGAGGAGTGAGAGGATATGAAAGTGAGAGACGCCTACATCGTCGATGGTGTACGAACGCCGATCGGCAACATCGGTGGCGGATTGTCCGAGGTCCGAGCCGATGATCTCGCCGCGCATGCGATCGCGGAGTTGATGCGTCGGCACCCCAACGTCGATACCGCCCAAATTGCGGACGTGGTGTTAGGCTGTGCGAATCAGGCGGGCGAGGACAATCGCAATGTCGCGCGGATGGCAGCGCTACTCTCCGGATTGCCGCACACCGTTCCCGGCGAAACGGTGAATCGATTGTGCGCTTCAGGGATGAGCGCGGTCGGGAGCGCGGCGCGTGCGATCAAGATCGGCGAAGGAGATCTCTACGTTGCCGGCGGCGTGGAGAGCATGACGCGCGCGCCGTTCGTGATGGCCAAAGCGAGCAAGCCATGGTCGCGCGACATCGAGATGTTCGATACGAGCCTCGGGTGGCGATTCGTGCATCCGAAAATGCGCGAGCGCTACGGTGTCGATTCGATGGGCCAAACGGCGGAAAATGTCGCCGAGCAGTACAAGGTGTCGCGTGCCGACCAGGATTGTTTCGCTCTCGGCTCGCAACAGAAGGCAGCGCGAGCGCGCAGCGCGGGCCGATTCGAGGAAGAGATTGCGCCGGTGACGATTCCGCAGCGTAAGGGCGACCCAAGGCGATTCGATGCGGACGAGTTCATCAAGGCCGACACCACTCTCGAGCTGCTGTCGAAGCTCAAGCCGGCGTTTCGACTCGACGGCAACGGCTCGGTCACGGCGGGCAATTCTTCTGGCCTGAACGACGGAGCGGCTGCGTTATTGATCGCGTCGGACGACGCGCTGAAGAAGTTTCAGCTGAGGCCCGCAGCTCGAGTCGTCGCCACCGCGGTTGCCGGCGTCGAGCCGCGGCTGATGGGAATGGGTCCGGTGCCGGCGTCACGCAAGGCGCTCGCACTGGCGGGTCTCACGTTGGACGACATGGAAGTCATCGAGCTCAACGAAGCGTTCGCGGCGCAATCACTGGCGTGTCTTCGTGAGCTGGGCATCGACGACAACGACCCGCGCGTGAATCCGAACGGCGGAGCGATCGCGCTGGGTCACCCGTTAGGCATGTCCGGCGCTCGCCTCGTGCTCACGGCGACGCGGCAACTCGCGCACGACGGAAAGCGTTACGCGCTGGCGACGATGTGTATCGGGGTGGGGCAGGGAATGGCGATGGTGATAGAGAGAATGTCATCCTGAGCGGAGCGAAGGATCGAGTGTGCGTACATCGAAGCGGACGTCGAGGAAGGGATAGTAGATCCTTCGTCGCTTCGCTCCGCAGGATGACAACCTGGAGCTTTCAATGACAAGTACACTTGCGGCTGCGGCCCTCGATCTGACCGGCGAGCATCCGCGCAAGCTGCTCAATTACGTCGCGGGTGAATGGGTCGAGGGGAGCGGACGCTTCACGACGCTCACGCACGCGGTAACGGGAGCGCCGGTCGCGGAGGCGTCGAGCGAAGGGTTGGATTTCGCCGAGATGGTGGCGTACGCACGACGCGTGGGCGGGCCGGCGCTTCGGAAGATGACGTTCCACGAGCGCGCCCTGATGCTGAAGGCGATGGCGCAGTTTCTCACGGCGCGCAAGGAAGATTTCTATCGCGTGTCCGCGGCGACGGGTGCAACGAAAGGCGACTCGTGGATCGACATCGACGGTGGCATCGGGACGTTCTTCGTCTATGCGTCGAAAGGACGGCGCGAGCTGCCGAACGAGACATTCTATGTCGACGGCGCGACGGAGTCACTCTCCAAGAGCGGCACGTTCGTCGGCCGGCACGTCTGCGTGCCGCTCGAGGGTGTCGCGGTGCACATCAACGCCTTCAACTTCCCGGTCTGGGGAATGATGGAGAAGTTGGCCCCGACGCTGCTCGCCGGCGTGCCGGCGATCGTGAAGCCGGCGACGCTCACCTCCTATCTCACCGAAGCGGTGTTCCGGGCGATGATCGAGTCGCGAATCTTTCCGGACGGCGCGGTTCAGCTCATCTGCGGCAGCGCGGGGGATCTGCTCGATCACCTGGACTCGCAGTGTGCTGTTGCGTTCACGGGATCGGCCGAGACCGCGCGCATGCTGCGCGCGAAACCCGCCATCCTGGATCAGAACGTTCGCTTCAACACCGAAGCAGACTCGCTCAACTTCTCGATGCTCGGTCCGGATGCCGCGCCGGGAACGGAGGAGTTCGATCTGTTCGTGAAGGAAGTCGCGAAGGAGATGACGGTGAAGGCGGGGCAGAAGTGCACCGCCATCCGGCGTACACTCGTGCCCGAGGATGCCATCCAGCCTCTCATGCAGGCACTCGTTAGGCGCCTCGACGGGGTGAAAATTGGTGACCCGGCGGTCGAAGGCGTGCGAATGGGTCCGCTCGCCGCGCCCGCGCAGGTGCGCGAGGTGCGCAAGAGCGTCGACGTGATCGCGCGTCAGACGGAACGCGTATTCGGCAATCCCGACGAGTTTGACGTCGTCGGCGCCGACCGCGCGCGCGGCGCCTTCTTCCCGACACTGCTGTTCTACGCGAAGGACCCCTTCGCGAGCACCGCGCCGCACGACGTCGAGGCCTTCGGCCCGGTGAATACGGTCATGCCGTACAAAACCCTGGACGACGCAATCGAGTTGGCGAAGCGTGGCAAGGGCTCACTGGTTGGTTCGCTTTTCACCGCTGACGACGCGGTCGCGAAGCAGGTTGTTCTTGGCACTGCGTCACACCACGGCCGGCTGATGCTCGTGAACCGGCAGAGCGCGAAGGAGTCCACGGGACATGGCTCACCGATGCCACATCTCGTGCACGGCGGTCCAGGCCGCGCGGGCGGCGGTGAGGAGATGGGCGGCGTGCGAGGAGTGCTGCATTACATGCAGCGCACGGCGCTTCAGGGCTCGCCGACGACGATCTCGCGCGTCGTCAACGAGTACGTTGCGGGCGCCGAGATCAAACGCGACCGCATCCATCCCTTCCGCAAATACTTCGACGAGCTGGAAATAGGCGAAACGCTCATCACGCACCGGCGCACGATCACCGAAGCCGATGTCGTGAACTTCGCAGGCATCAGCGGCGATTTCTTTTACGCGCACATGGACGATATCGCGGCGAAGGAGTCCCTCTTCGAGCGTCGCGTCGCGCACGGCTACTTCGTCCTCTCCGCCGCGGCGGGACTCTTTGTCGATCCCGCGCCAGGCCCCGTGCTCGCGAACTATGGCCTCGAGAGCCTTCGCTTCGTGAAGCCGGTGTACATCGGTGACACCATTTACGCCCGTCTCACGTGCAAACAGAAGACGGTGAAGGAAGACCGTGAAGGACAAATCCCTCAGGGCGTGGTGGCCTGGGATGTGGAAGTAAAGAACCAGGCGGACGAGGCCGTGGCCGTGTACACGATTCTCACGCTCGTGCGGAGACGGGCTTAGGCATCGCGGCTGAACAAACAAGGGATCTCGCGCTTGGTGCTCGGCAGTCGTAGGATTGCCGAGCCGTTGCGTCTCGGGGCTTCCTCTCATCACGCCGCTTTGCAGCGGAGGTCGTTCATGCTTACGCCTCGCTCTCGTCTCACGCTGGGCATCGTGCTGGTGGCCGCGCCATCGGTTTTCGCGAGCGCCCAGCAAGTGAGTTATACGCGCGCCGAACAACTGCTCGACTGGAACACGACGCTGCTCATATCCGGCGACGAAGTGCGTCCGCAATGGATGCTCGACGGCGCGCGCTTCTGGTATCGTGACAAAACCGCCAATGGCGCCGAGTTCGTAATCGTCGATCCGGCGAGAGGAACGCGCGGACCGTTGTTCGAGAATACGCGTCTCGCCGCCGCGATGTCCGTGGCCAACGACACGAGCTACGATCCGTCCAAGCTGCCATTCCGGACATTCAAGTTTACGAATGACGGCAAGAACGAGCGCGAGATCGAGTTCACCGCGAACAAGAGGCGTTTCGTGTGTGACATCGCGTCGTATAAGTGCGCCGTGCACGACACGCTGCCGAGCGATGTCCCGTACGTGCTCTCACCCGACAAGAAGTGGGAAGCGTTCGTCTCGAAGTACAACGTCTTTGTACGCCCGCGCGGCGGTGGCGACTCGACGCAGCTCACGAGTGATGGCGAGCGCTATTTCGCCTACGGGCTGAACGATCCCCGGCCGAGCGAGCTGCAGCGTCCACAGCCGCGCCGGCCGCAGATCCGCTGGTCGCCTGATTCGAAGAAACTCATCGTCTCACGCAACGACGAACGGCACGTCGCACAGATGCCGTACATCTCGTACACGCCTCAGCGCCCCAAGGTGTACACTCAGCCGTACGCGCTGCCGGGCGACTCCATTGTACCAGTTCCGGAGTTCCACATCATCGACGTCGCCGCGAAGAGCAATCTCGCCGTGAAGCTCACGCCGACTCCGAATCGACTCACCATCGCCGGCTCGGCGCGCGACTCGGCGTGGAATGCAACGTCCGACAAGGTCTACGTCACCTGGTTCACGCGTGGTGACAAGAGTGCGTATCTCGCGTCCGTCGATGCAACGACCGGCGCGGTGCATGTCATCGCGCGCGATTCGAGTAAGACGTACGTCGAAATCGGCCCACCGACTTTTGACCCGGTGAGTTGGTATGTCACGAAGGATGGCTCCGATGTGTTCTGGTGGTCGGAGCGTGACGGGTGGTCGCATCTCTATCGTATGGATGCGGGCGGCACGACCGCTGTCGCGCAGGCTGGTGCGCCCACTGGCGCGTCGCGCACTGGAGTAGCCAATGGCGAGATCGATCTCTCGAGCTCGAAATTCCGCAGTGGCATGCTCAGGAACCAGGTCACGAGCGGCGAGTGGGACGTCGGGCAGATCGAGCACGTGGACGAGACGAACAAGTACGTCTACTTCACGGCCCGTGGACGCGAGCCCGGCGTGCCCTACTATGCGCGGCTCTATCGCGTGAACTACGACGGCTCCGGTCTGACGCTTCTCACGCCCGAAGACGGGCATCACGACATCGACTTCTCGCCTAACGGGAAGTACTTCGTCGACAGCTACTCACGCGTCGAGAAAGCACCGGTGACCGTGCTTCGCGCCGTGCCGGATGGCCACATTGTGCGGAAGCTCGAGGAGAGCGACATCAGCCGCTTGCAGGGTACGGGATGGAAGCCCGCGCAAGTGTTCAGCGTCAAGGCGCGCGACGGGGTCACTGACTTGTACGGCGTGATCTATCTGCCGCCAAGGCTCGACACGACGAAGAAGTACCCGATCATCGATCACATCTATCCGGGGCCGCAGGTCGGCAGCGTTGGACAGTGGAAGTTCAAGAATGGGGGTGAGCCATTCTCGCTCGCCGAGCTTGGATTCGTGGTCATTCAGCTCGATCACCTCGGTACGCCGTTCCGTTCGAAGGCGTTCCACGACAATTACTACGGCAACTTCGGCGATAACGGTCTGCCCGATCACATCGCGGCAATCAAGCAGCTCGCCGCTCAGTACAAGTTCATTGATCTCGATCACGTGGGGATTTTTGGG
>DATEGN010000583.1:0-9238 GCA_035280125.1 Gemmatimonadaceae bacterium
CCCTTTCCCGCCTCCGAGTACCAGCTGGAGCGCGCGCGCCGCGCGCGCGACTCCAAATAAGCTTGTTGCGAGCGCCAGCGAGCAACGGCCACGCATCGCCTGGCGCGCTGCGCGCGCCAGGCGCGTGCGTGGCCTATAAGCCGGGTTCTGTAGGGCTTTCGCCCTGACGGTCATTCCTCTCGGAGCACGATCGCTCGTGCCCTCTAGCAGCCTACCCGCAGCGTCTTGATCGAGGTGGGCACCTCTCGCTGCCTATTTGGCCTTGCTCCGGCTGGGGTTTACCCTGCCACGACTGTTGCCAGTCGCGCGGTGGGCTCTTACCCCACCTTTTCACCCTTACCCGCGATGAATCGCTTCACCACGTCGGCGGTGTGTTTTCTGTGGCACTTTCCGTCGCAGCGGTCCGCGTAAGCGAGCCCTGCGCCCAGGCGTTACCTGGCAGCCTGCCCAATGGAGCCCGGACTTTCCTCGGCGAGAAGTGACAAGCACTTCGCGACGCGACCATCCGGCCACGCACGCTCTGTCGCAACGGTCACGACACGCTCTCATCGAACGATCGCACACGAAACATAATCGTTGCGTCCAATCGAATCCAATGCGATCGCCAAGGAGCAATCGATTGCCTCTATCATCGTTAGGTTGGCGGTCCGCGCGGGTGACGCAACGATGACTGGCCGCGGTTAGGATCGACTGCATGCACTGCAGGCATCGATCTCGGTCACCGTGAGGTCGCTTGCACTACCGTGCTCGCTCCCGGTCCTCTCGCCAAGAGTCGTTATGCTCGATCCAGCCATCTATCCCTCACTTGCCGCGGTCTCCACCGTGCTCACGCCCACCGAACGCATTCGCGTTGATGCCGCGGGGGAAGGTTCCTATCTCGCGCTCCATCGAGACTCCGTGGACGATGTCGTCAAGGATCTGAAGGCGAATCGCGCCGCGGCCGTGATCGTCTCCGTGGCACGCTGCGACACGGTCTCGCGCGCGGGCGTCGAGCTGATGGTTCGCGAATTCCCGCGTGTGCCCACGGTCGCGCTGCTCTCGCACGTCGAGCCAGGCACGCCGCGTACGATGCTGCTCCTCGGACAAAGTGGCATTCGGCAGCTCGTCGATGTTCGCGAGGCCTCGGGCTGGCGCGAGTTGCGCACGCTGCTGATCGGTACGCAGGTGGACAGCATGCAGCGCTACGCGTTGAGCCAGCTCGCTGTCGATCTGCACGGCGCGAACGGCGAGTGCTGGCGATTCTTCGAGGCCCTGTTCAGCGCACCCCCACAGATCGCCACGGTGAGAAGTCTCTCACAGTATCTGCTCGTTCTGCCCAGCACCTTGATGAGCAGATTCTTTCGAGCGAAACTGCCGGCACCGAAGCGCTATCTCGCGGTCGCGAGACTCGTGCGCGCCGCTCGCCTCTTCGAGAATCCGGGGTTCTCCGTCGCAAACATCGCGAACCACCTGGACTACTCCTCGCCGCAGAGCTTCGGCCGGCACGTGCGCAGCATACTCGGCATGACCGCCGTGGAATTCCGCAGACGGTTTGACGGCGCGTCAATGCTCCTTCACTTCCGGGAAACCCTCATCCTTCCCTACGCAGATGCACTGCGTCGACTCAAGCCGCTGACAGCGATTGGCCGGGAGCGCCAAGCCCGCCCTGCCTAACACTGTCCGCTTCGCCGCCACCACCGTCGAGATCTGTCTCGATGGCTGGCAACGTCGCCGGCACGGTGAATCGCCCGGTGGAGCGCCGCAGCCGTTCAGCGAGCAGCGCGAGGCCGCGAGAGGTCTCGGCGAGCCCTTCGAGCGAGCGCGTTTGACGCATTGCTGCTTCCGAGGCATCACGCGCCTGGCTGGCCGCTTCGTCCGACACACCTTGAACGCCGTCCATCACGTCGGCGAGCTGTCTCATCGTCGTGCTCTGCTCGCGGGACACCGTCGTCACGTCCGCGATCACCTCAGCGATCTTGCCGATGCCCGTGAGGAGAGCGCTCAGCGCCGCATTGGCTTCGTTCGCGATCTCGCCGACACCGCGTACCTCGCTCTCGCCCTCGGTCATCGATTGCACCGCGGCCGAAATATTTTCTCGGACGTCCGCAATGGTCGCCGCGATCTCCTTGGCGGCTCGACCGCTCTCCTCGGCGAGCTTGCGGACCTCTTCAGCCACCACCGCGAAGCCGCGCCCGTGCTCGCCAGCACGCGCCGCTTCGATCGCCGCATTCAACGCGAGCAGATTCGTCTGTCGCGCGATGCGGGAAACGGCTTCGACAAAGTCACCGACGCGTTCGGATGCGACACCCAATGCGCTCACAGTGCCGGCTGCCTTGCGGACACGCTCTCCGATCGCCAGCAGCGTATCCGAAGCGCGCACAACCGAGTCGCGGCTGCGCTGCGCGGTTTCCACCAACCCAACGGCATCGTGCTCTGCCTCCTCGGCGCGAACGCGGAGGCGCTCCGCCGCGCCCAACACTTCTGCCGAGCGCTCCCGTCCGACCACGGCGTAGGCTCGCTGCCGCTCGATCTGCGTCGTGAGGTGTTGCGCCGTCGTGGCGAAGCCACTTCCCGCCGAGTTCAGGCCGTGCGTCGCGCCTGCAAGCTGCTCTGCGGCTGCCGCGACCTCTTCAGCCTCGCGCTGCATCGCACCGATCAATCCGCCAAGCTGCTCGAGCATGCGGTTGAAGCTGCGCTGGAGGAATCCAAGCTCGTCGCTGAATCTGCTCTCGGCGCGCGCCGAGAGATTCCCGAGCTCCGCATCGCTGATGTGCTCGCGCGTATCTCGGATCCGACGAATCAGCTTCGACGCAATCGGAACGGTTTGCCACGAGACGACGAGCAGTAAACCGGCGGCGGCGATGGTCCACACCGGGCGCGTGACGACATTCGGGTTCATCAACGCGAACAACCAGCTCGAGCCGAGATAGGCGAGCGTCGAAAGAATCGCCGTATATTGGCCTAACGAGCGCCCCCGATCGAACGAATACGGCACGACGATCAAAAAGTAGAGCGTGACCAACGCCTCGTTGCCGAACGACATTACGACGGTACTCACGAGCAGCACGTCGAGTGTCGCGAACGCATAGCGATGCCAAGGACGATGCGTTTCCGCTCTGATCGTGAATCGCGTCATCAAGAAATTCACGAGCATGATCGCGAGAGTTACCCCGATCGCGAGGGCGGGCGTGGCGCCACTGACGTTGAGGAACGCGCCGGCGATTGCCCCCGTGCCGATGATCGCCGTGGCCCGAAAGCGACGGCGGGCACCGAGGCGGAAGGTGACGAGATCCTTCTGATGTTCTTCGTTGTCGCGAAAGAGAGGTAAACGCTCTGGCTGCCGCTGCATCTCACGCTCGTGGTAATGGATGCCCCCGAGTGGGACGCAGCCGCGCGGCAGAAGTCACCGAGCCGTCAGTCGCTACACGGATACGGCGAGGATATCTGAGGCATTCACGAGACTTATGACATTGAGGCCCTTGCTCTCCAGGGCTTCGCGGCCGCCTTCTTCGCGGTCTACCAGTGCGAGCACCCCGAGGATCTGACCGCCGGCCGCGCGAACGGCATCGACGGCGCGCAACGCCGATCCTCCGGTGGTGATCACGTCCTCGACGATCGCGACTCGATCACCAGCGTTAAATGGACCTTCAATGAGCTTGCCCGCTCCGTGCGCTTTGGCTTCCTTCCGTACGGTGAATGCCCGAATCGGCGACGCTGTGTGCGCACTTGCGTAGCTGATTGCATAGGAGATCGGGTCGGCCCCGAGGGTCAGCCCCCCGATCGCGTCTACTTGCCACGGCGCATCGCGCAATGCGCTGAGGCCCAACGATCCAATGAGCGCGAGGCCGTCGGGACTCATTGTGGTGAGGCGTGCGTCGATGTATAACGACGATTGCCGTCCCGACGCGAGCGTGAAGGCTCCGCGTCGCGCCGATCTGGTAGCGAGCAGCGAGATGAGCGCGTGCCTGTCCTCTTGTGACATGCGTGTCGATGCCTAAAGGGTTGAAGGCTGGTCTGCAGGTCCCGCGAGCAATTAAGTGAGAGTTGCACCCGGAGTGAATACGTCTTCGTCGTCTCTGTCACGAGCTGGCGTCGGTCTATTTTCCACGGTCCTCGGCGCGGTCCTGCTGCTGATGATCGCCGCACTCGTGACGGCTGATCGTGCGCTCGTCTCGGCGAGCGGCGACGCCGCGGCGATCGACGCGAGAGATTCTGCCCTGCTCATCGAGCAGCTCCTCGCGCTTCGCATCGACGCCCTCACCGCGTTTCACGCGCCGCTGATGTCGCAGTCGGGAGACAGGAGCCGCGAGTTCGCCGAGCTCGCGGGTCACGTTGGGCACGAGCGTGGTGCCCCGCACGATGTCTGGGTCACGGACTCCACGGGCCAGCTCCTTTATCAAACCGGCTCGGCAGCGAGTCCGATGACGGGACATCCGCTGCCGCGAACGACGACCGTCCATGTCCACGACGACCGTGGTGACCGTTCGCTCATCGTGCTCGCGCCACTCATCGCCAACGGCAGAACAATTGGCGCCGTGGGCGCGCGCTTCGATCCCTCGGCGCTTTTCACCGTCGCGATCGACTCGGCGCCACAAACGCGCGCGCGTTTTGTCGTCGCGGCGGGCTCCGACACCGTGCTGAGCGTCACGCCCCGCGAAGGTCGTCAGAGCCTAACGTGGCAGCACGCGCAGGTGCACGTTCCGGGCGCGACATGGGACCTCAGTGTCGCCCATGCTCAAACCAGCCAGCCGCTCCGCCTAACGCTATGGACGCTCGGGCTCGTGGCCGTCATTGTACTGGGCGGCGGTGTGCTCCGAGAGCGTCGTCAGGCGCTGCGAGTGGCCGAACGCTCCGCGGAGCTGGAGCGACTGTCGAGCGAGCTGCTGCGTGCGAACCGCATGAAAAGCGAGTTCCTCGCAAACGTCTCGCACGAGCTGCGTACACCGCTGAACGCGATCGTGGGCTTCGTCGACCTGCTACGCGATGGCGTGTACGGCGACCTCTCGCCGCGTCAGGTTCCACCGGTCGAGCGAATTGCCGCGTCGGCGACGCATTTGCGCCATCTCGTCGATCAGGTCCTCGACATCGCGAAGATTGCCGCCGGCCGTTTGGAGATCCATGCCGAGACGATCGTCCTCCGGCCGTTCGTGCTCAACGTCGTGAGTGAGCTCGAGCCGTTGATCACGGAACGAGGACTCAACCTGTCCATCGCCGTCGGCGCCTCCCTGCCGCGCGTTCGCACCGATCCGACGCACCTCCGTCAGATTCTCGTGAACTTGATTGGCAATGCGATCAAGTACACGCCGGCTGGCGGAATCGCGATTCGCGCGCGGATGACCGGATTGCCGACAACACCAGGCGGCCGGCACCCGTCACCGGAAGACCCCACGCTGACCACTCGATCGCCTGATCGGCGCAAGACATGGATCGCGCTACAGGTGATCGATACCGGCATCGGCATCTCGCCCTCCGATCAGGAACGCATCTTCGACGAGTTCGAGCAGGTAAACGCGGGGCCTCGCTCCGATTCCATGGAGCGTGGCACCGGACTTGGACTCGCGATATCGAGGCGCCTGGCGCGGCTTCTTGGCGGCGAAATCGCGGTCGAGAGCCAGCCGGGCAAGGGCTCGACATTTACGATTTGGCTACCGGTCAGCCCGGCGGACCTCAGTGCCGAGAGCGTGGATTCGCCCGCGACGGCGCAGCAAGCCGCTGTCTGATCCCTACTTCTTTCGGAACAGAGACTTCATTCGCGACAGGAGGCCATCTTCGTCCTCCTCTTCCAGCGGGCTCGCGAATGCCTTGCTCAGCTCTGTAGCGAACGCCACCGAGTCGGGATATCGCTTGCTCGGATCCTTGCTCAGCGCGCGCATGATCACCGATTCGACTGCCGACGAGAAACGGAGCCCTGGGCGCGCTTGATTGAGCGCGATCGGCGGCTGAGACAACAACTGTGAGAACATTTCCCTGGGCGTCTTCGCCGTGAATGGCAGGCACCCGGTGAGAAGGAAATACGCGATCGTCGCCAGGCTGTACTGATCTGCCGCCGGTCCGACGAGTTCGCCCGACAGCGCCTCTGGCGCGACATACATGAGCGTGCCGACGAAGAAGCCAGCCCTCGTCAGGCGCTCCTCGGGCGCCATGTCGGTATCGGTGGCGATCCCGAAGTCGAGCAGCTTTACCTGACGGGTGGCCGGATTGTACATCACGTTCTCCGGCTTCAAATCGCGATGAACGATGCCGACGGCATGTGCGGCCTGCACGGCATCGGCAATCTGAGTGACGATCGTCGCCACTTCGTCGGCAGGCAGCGGCCCCTGTCGCTTCGCGTACTTCTCGAGCAGTTCGCCATCCGCCCACTCGATGGCGAGAAAATGCATGCCCGGCGCGGCTTCGCCGATTTCGATGGTTCGCACCACGTTCGGGTGCAGCACGCGTTCGCCATAACGAGCCTCGCGAACGAAGCGGGCAACCGCCGTGCGGTCTTGGCGGAGCTTTTCTCTCAGCACCTTGACTGCAACGGTGCCGTGAGCGGCGTGCTGGGCCTTGAAAACCGCCGAAGTGCCGCCTTCGCCGATTTCACTCTGCAGGGTATAGCCGGCGATGACTTGGCCGACGAGGTTCTCGCGAGGCACGCGGCGAACCTAATGGTGGCCTCTGGACGTGGCAAGCGACGCCGAGCAGCAATTAACCTTTATCCAAGGGTTGAACGCTGGCGGATTACGTATGCGCGGTAAGACACCGTCGTGGAACGTCCGACTGCCGCGTCGAGCAGTCCACTCGACGCAGCTCCGCGTGCTCACTGCTGCGATGCTGCTTCCGTTCGTGTCGTGCATGCACCGCGCAGCGCCGGAAGTGGATCCAGACATAGCCAGCCAGGGTCGCGCCGACTCGCTCCACGAGCTCGTCGATTCGCGTGCCAGCTATCATCGCGTCGGGATGCTCGTTGCGTCGGGCGATCTCGCTTTCGTGGGATCGGTCGCTTTCCTCGCGGGTGCATCGAGCGACAGCACGCTGATGCTGGTCGACGTCTCGTTCTCCGACCACGCGCTGACGTTTACACGCGAGGGGGATAGCTATCATGCGGCGTACGATGTGGTTCTGGACATCGAGCACGCCGGCGTGGCGACGCGCCACGCGACGACACACGAGGACGTACGCGTCGGCAGCGTTGATGAAACGACACGTGATGGCGAGAGCATCATCTACCAGCAGGCGACATCTCTCTCACCGGGCGAAGCTGTGGTCGCGATATCGATCCGCGATGCCGGAAGCACGCACGCGGGCGCGGTTCGCAAGAGTGTGGTCGTCCCCCGCTTTGACGATGGCACGACGACAGCTCCAATTCCGGCGCTTCGCGCTCGCCCGCGCACAAGTCGGGGCAGAATGCCGGATCTCGTGCTCAACCCGCGCTCGACGTCCGTGTACGGCCGCGACAGCATCGCCGTCTTTTATGTCGAGAGCTACGGTCCACCGCCGGCAGGGCGAAGCGAGACAGTTCAGGTTCACGTCGGTGGCGACAGTGTGCTTGTGTACGCTGACAGCGTTCCCTGGATCGAGGCAGGGGACAAGCTTCGGAGTGCGATTCTGCGCGTGCCGATCGCGAAGGTCGGTTTTGGCGAGCTCTCGGTCAGGGCGGGCAGTCAATCGGCGTCGCAATCGCCGCTCCTGGTGAGCTTCGGCGACGGGCTGCCTGTTTCCACTTTCAACGACATGGTGGGTTTGCTCCGATACTTTGCCTCGAGCGAACGGCTGCGGGGGCTTCGTGAGCTTGCGCCGATGGACCGTACCCGAGGCTGGGCGGCGTTCGTGGAGTCGACCGATCCGACCACTGCGTCGACGGAGAACGAGGCGCTGAAGCAGTACTTCGCACGTTTAGCGGATGCTAATTCCCGTTTCCGTGAGGACGACCACACGCCGGGCTGGCTGACGGACCGGGGCATGATCTTCAGCGCGCTGGGTGAGCCGGACAATCAAATTCAGCCTAACGCCGCGCCGGCGGATCGTCCCGAGGTCCAGGTCTGGAGTTACCAACGCTATCACGTGCGATTCACGTTTGTTGATCGCGGGGGGTCGGGACGCTGGCGGCTCACACCGGGAAGCGGCGCGGATTATCGTGCCCTGATGCGTCACATTGCGCGTTGACTCATGGGGGCCCACCCTGCCCATGCGCAGTTGATAAACAAATGCAGTCACGAAGAGTGTGAGCGAGTACTTTCCAACAGCGAACCTAACCCGCAGGGAGCACACGACTTGACAAAACTAGTAGCCAAGCCTATATAGGGCGCGCAAGTCGACCCGACTTGCCCGGCACCACGCAGTGCAGGATCGATTCACCTCGTAGGAGGCAGCCGCAATGGCTAGAGGGAAGGTGAAATGGTTCAATGATGCGAAAGGTTATGGCTTCATTGAACAAGAGGGCGGCGAAGATGTGTTCGTTCACTTCTCCGCAATTCAGATGGACGGGTTCAAGACGCTTGCCGAGGGCCAGGAAGTCGAGTTCGAGATCCGGACCGGAGACAAAGGGCTGCACGCCGCGAACGTAACTCGCGTCTGAACCTCCGCTCCTCCGAGGCGCGTTCCTGCTACCGCCTGCCGTTGCTCACGGCAGGCGGTGCTGCGTTTAGGGAGGAGGGATCCGACAGACACAGGATTAGCTTCTAACTGAGACGTGCCCACGCGCGCCGCTCGCTCCGTTTTGGACTCACTCTCAGCACCCGTGTCTGCACCCACCACTATCGAATCACTCGTCGTTACGCCGCCCGCGTCTCCTCGACTGTTCCTCGTCGACGGTTACGCGCTGATCTATCGCGCGTTCTTTGCCCTCATTTCGCGGCCACTCACGACGAGCCACGGCGAGAACACCTCAGCCGCGTGGGGAATTGTAAACTTTCTCAATAGGCTGGTTACCTCGCACAAGCCGGAATATCTCGGCTGGGTTCTCGACTCCGGATTGTCGTTCCGCCACGAGGCGTATGCCGCCTACAAGGCGACGCGCGAGAAGCTCACCGAGGAGCTGCAATCCGATTTCGATCGCGGCATGGAGCGAATCCGAGAGCTTCTCGACGCCTACCGAGTACCGATAATCACGGTCAAGGGTTATGAAGCGGACGACGTGATCGGGACGCTCGCGATCAAGGCCGTCAACCAAGGATTGAACGTCGTCGTCGTGTCTGGCGACAAGGATTTTCAGCAGCTCGTGCGACCAGGAGTCTGGCTCCTCAACCCTGGCCGCGGTGGTCCGGCGAGTGTCGAGGAA
>DATEGN010000584.1:0-2023 GCA_035280125.1 Gemmatimonadaceae bacterium
GATGACGATCACCGGGTATTCGGATCGAATCAATCACGCGCTCGCATTCGCGGCGAAGCATCACGACCGGCAGGTCCGTAAGGGCACGCGCCTGCCTTATCTGACGCATCCGGCGAACGTCGCGATCATTCTCACGCGGTATGGCCGCGACGAAGACACCGTGGTTGCTGGCATTCTGCACGATGTCGTCGAGGACTGCGTGCGCGAGAACTACACGCGCGCCACGCTCGAGCAACGCATCGGCGACAAGTTTGGCACGTTGGTTTTGGACACTGTGCTCGCGGTAACGCATCGCAGCGTAGACGACAACGGCACCGAGCTGTCGAGTGAGGAGCGAAAAGACGACTACCTCGCGCGGCTCGCGCAGGCGAGCGAATCGGCACGTTGGATTTATGCGGCAGACAAGCTTCACAATGCCGGTAGCATCGTCGCCGATCTCAAGCGCACAATCGATCCAGCAACCGTGTGGGGGCGCTTCAGCGTCGGTCGCGACGGCACGGTGCGGTGGTATCGTCGTGTGTACGAGCGCCTGCGCGAGCTGGGATTCACCGCCCCGATTATGGATGAGTTGCGTCGCGTCGTCGAGACGCTGGAGGAGCTCGCGGACAGCAGCGTCGCGGCGGAAACCGGTGGTACCACGTCGGCACGCCGTTAGGCGCTGCGCTTAGCCGGTTAGCACCGCGCCTTGGCGTGCGGGATACCGCGTTCTGACGTACTCCTCGAGAATCGCAAGGAATTCAGAAACGATTCCCTCTCCGCGCAGGGTCGTCAGCAGCTTGCCATCGACGTAGACGGGTGCCTTTGGCTCCTCGAAAGTGCCGGGCAACGAGATACCGATGTTCGCGTGCTTCGACTCGCCTGGCCCATTGACGACGCAGCCCATAACGGCGACGCGCATTTCCTCGACGCCAGGATGTCGCTCTCGCCAGAGCGGCATCTGTTCGCGGATGTATCCCTGAATATCCTCGGCCATGTGCTGAAAAAAGGTCGAGGTCGTTCGTCCGCAGCCTGGGCACGCGGTGACCTGCGGCGCGAAGCTGCGCAGACCTAACGATTGCAAGATCTGCTGAGCGACGAGAACCTCTTCGGTTCGATCACCGTTCGGTCGCGGCGTGAGCGAAACGCGAATCGTGTCGCCAATTCCCTCCGCCAGCAGAATCGAGAGTCCCGCCGTGCTGGCGACGATGCCCTTCATCCCGATTCCCGCTTCCGTGAGACCGAGGTGCAAGGGATAGTCACAACGCGAGGCGAGGCGGCGATAGACTTCCACGAGGTCCGCGACACCCGAGACCTTCGCGGAGATGAGGATCCGATCGTGCGCCAGTCCAACCTCCTCGGCGAGCTCCGCGGACCGGAGGGCGCTCGCAATCATCGCATCGATGTATACTTCGTGCGCGTCGCGCGGCTCTGCCGCGCGCGCGTTCTCGTCCATCATGTGCGTGAGCAAATCCTGGTCGAGTGATCCCCAGTTCACGCCGATGCGAACGGGCTTGCCGTTGTCGACGGCGATCTGAACGATCGTTCGAAAATTCTCATCGCGACGCTTTCCGCCGACATTTCCGGGATTGATGCGATACTTCGCGAGATCGCGCGCGCATTCCGGATACTTGGCCAGCAAGAGATGGCCGTTATAATGAAAGTCGCCGATGACGGGAACGTCGCACCCTTCATCGGTAACGCGGCGCACGATCTCCGGCACCGCCGCTGCAGCCTCTTCGTTGTTTACGGTGACACGTACGAGTTGCGAGCCGGCACGCGCGAGTGCAACGATCTGCGCCGCGGTCGATGCGGCATCCGCGGTGTCGGTGTTCGTCATCGATTGGACGACGATCGGGTAGGCACTGCCTACCGGCACGTCACCAATCCAGGCGGTGGCGGTTTGCCTGCGACTGCGAAAGGTCACGATATGAGGGCGTTGGCGATCGATATCACCTGCAAAAGATACTCGGCGCCAGCCGGAGGAAACCCAACGGGCGGAATTGCCGTTTCACTGCTCGCAGCGGTAGCTTTGCCTCGCGAGCGA
>DATEGN010000585.1:0-5226 GCA_035280125.1 Gemmatimonadaceae bacterium
CGCGTTTTGACGCGGTCCATCAGTCGCGCGCCCTGGACACTCGCACGATCGAGCAGTCGCGCTGCCGTCAGCAGCTGCGCCCTTCCAACGTCAGAAGGATGGCCAAAGGCTCCAGGTCCAGAAGCCGCGGTGCGTTCCTGGCTGGTCGACCGGAACTGCGTAGTCCCAACGCACGATCGCGTAGTTGAACAAGTTGAGCCGCAAACCAAAGCCGTAGCTGCGCAGCGGGTAGCGCTGCTTCGTCACGTCGTAGTTCGCTGGGCGAGTGAGGTACAGCGCCTGGTCCTTGGACCACGCCGCGCCGACATCGTAGAAAAAGAGTCCGTCCAGCGGCGGAAGCGCGATTGGCAGAACGCCGAGCTCGAACTTGCGCACGAGCGGGAAGCGCAATTCCGCGTTCGCCACGGCGACCCGGCTGCCGAGCAGCTGCACGGCGCTGCAGTTCGACGGATTCGCCCCGATGATCGGGCAAGTGAGGTAGAACGAATTGTTCCGATCGTAGCCGCGCACAAAGTCGGGACGCGCGATGTATTTCGGGAACGCGGTCTCGTTTCGACCAAACGACATGTTCGTGTACAACCGCGTCGCGACCGTGAGATAGTTGAAGATGATCGGGTCGTAACGGCGGTAGTCGGCGAGGTATTCCACCCATCGGAACGAGCCGATGACCGGACTCACCTGGAACCGATAGCGCCGCCCGTAAATCGGACCGCTGTACCCAAACAGCGTGTTGTCCGAGACGTATGCGAGCTGCCCGTCGATGTAGTTCAGGGTTGGATCGCGGCCGGTGCTGTCGAACTTGAATGGTGACGCGGCGCGACCGTCGTCGAGAATGTCGCGGCTGATGAACCACCGCTCACGGCCGACGTTGTTGAAGCCACCGCCAAACTCGATGCGGGTAAACCGATTCAGCGGATACGCGGTGACGCCGAACACCTGACGAGCCACGAATGTCGTGATCTCCTGCTTCTCGGCGGCAGAGCTCCCGCTCGTCGGGTCAGCCTTGTAGACCGTGTCCCCGGAGAGGAAGTAGTAAGGCACCTGCGAAATGCCCGTCGAGTACTGCCAACGATTCGCCAGGCTCGTGTACCCAACGAACATTCGCGCCTCGCTGATGCGGCCGTTCACCTCGCCGGAGAGCGCCAGACGATTGTTCCCGAGCATGTCACTCAGAATCACCGTCGTGCCGCCGAACACATTGCGGCCATAGTTATCGGGCACGTAGCCGATCGCTGGACGCGCGATGTAGTCCGGTTGGAAACGCACTCGGTACGGCTCGCGACGGAACTTCGTGGTGTCTGGAAGCGCGAGATCGGCGGAGTCGAGGAGCTCCTTGATACTCACCGGTGGCTTGGCGCCATGATCTGCGAGCGCCGGGAGGTCCGCCGAGCTGCGCAGATCCCCGGCCGAATTCCGGTAGACAGACGCGTGGCCACTCTGCGGATCGCCTAACGCAGGCATCGGCGCGCCGGCGTCGTTGCCTTGCGTGGCGTCAGCCACGACGATCGGCTTGTCGGTCAGCTTCTCACGGTACGGGTTCTTCTTCAGACCGCGAGGATTGTTCACCGACCAGATCGTGTAGTCGTTGTTCTCGTAATACGTGAACGCGAGACGATCGGCCTTTCGAGCCCAACTGATCGCCGGGCTGTACTCCGTGATCGCGGAGACGGCGCCGACCACATTCGTGAGCTGATAGTGCTCGCCGGAATCGAAATCATAGAGGAAGAGATTCGCGATTCCGGTGCGGTCGGAGACATAGGCGAGCGAACGCCCGTCCGGCGCCCACTGCGGATTGATGTTGAGCCCTCCCTGGCCGGGCAGCACCGTCATCGTGCCCTTCTCGAGGTCCAGCACCGTGATCCGCCACTTGGGGAATCGCAGATACGTGAAGCTGGACGTATCGCCGCGATCGCTGGCGAATGCGATCATCTTGCCGTCGGGCGACCACTGCGGCTGGAGATCACCGTACCGGTCGTTCGTTAGGCGGTCGAGATGGCTCGTCTCGACGTCGACGATGTAGAGATCCGTAAGGCCGCCGTTACTGCCGCTGAATACGATCCGCTGGCCGTCGGGCGACCAGCTGGGACCCGTGACACCTTCGAGCGGCAGATCGAAACGCTTGATCTCTTTTCGCGACTTCACGTCGAGCAAATAGAGAACATCGCGTCCGCCACGCTGGGCTGTAAACGCGAGCTCCTTCCCATCGGGAGAGAAGGCGCTCTGCGAATAGAGCAAGCGCAGCTCTTCGAAGTTCGGGTCGAACGTGCTCTTGACGAGCCTCGCGATGCGCTTGCCCGTCTCGGCGTCGCCGAGCCAGAGGTCGATGAACACCTCGCCGCGCATGAAACTGCCATTCGAGAGGAACGCGATGTTCTTCCCATCAGGCGAGAGCGACGGCGCGAGGAAGATTTCGCCGCCGCTTCGGCGTTGTGTCAGAAGCGGAGACGCGAACTTTCGCGGACGATCCAGATTCGCGACCGGCGGGAGGTATCGCTGCTGCATGTCCTCCTTCCACTCGTCACCGAGATCGTCGAGCGAGATGCCCAGCTCGCGCTTGAAGGCGCGCTCGATACCGACGCTGGGCGCCGCGTTCATGATCTGGCCGATCGCTTCGTCTCCCCACTTTCGGCCAACGAACGCCCATAAAGCGTGACCGTAACGATACGGGAAGTACCGCTCGGGCTGATCCGTCAACTGATCGATCGTCGGGATCTTTCCATTGAGCGACGCATCGCGCATCCACGCATCGGTGAGGGAGCTACTCGGACCCAGCGACAGATACTCGGCCATTCCTTCCGCGAACCACAGCGGAGGATTCACCTGTTGCAGTGTCTGCAGTCCCGCGCCTGCCTTCCCGTGCGCGAAAATATCGTATTGGAAGGCGTGCACCATCTCGTGCGTTAGTACATGCTCAAAACTCTTGTAGTCGCCTGTGAAGTTCAGGAGCATGCGATGACGGAGCGCCTCGGTGACGCCGCCGGTGCCCTCGCCGAGATCGCCAGTCACGTTGTTCTGTCCGAAGTCGTTACGCGACTCGAACAGCATGAGCGGCTTTTTCTCGCGGAACTGGTGGTCGAGCACGCGCGAGAGACGCGCATACGCTCGCTCAGCCATGCGCGCAGCGTCCGTCGTCGCCTGAGCCTCTTCCGGATAGTAGTAAATCAGGAAGTGCTCAGTCTCCAAGACCTGCCAGCGAAACCGATCGTACTGAACTTGGTTCTGACCGAAGTAACTCTGCGCCTTGACAGGCGTGTATGGTAGCATCGCCGCGACAGCTACAGCGGCGAGTACCACACTTTTCCGCGACGTCACGCACCGGCTCCTTGAGACTCTACCGGGATCAGCGCCGCATCGTTCCAGAGGCGCTCGAGCTGATAGAAACTCCTCAGCGTGGGATGAAAAAGGTGAACAACGAAATCCACGTAGTCGAGCAACACCCAGCGGCCCTGGGTTAAACCTTCTACGTGATGTGGTGCCGCCCCATCCCGTTTTAACTCTTCCACCACGTGCTCTCCCAGCGCGCGGACGTGCGTATCGGACGTACCGCTCGCGAGGACAAAAAAATCGGTCATATCGGAGACACCACGGAGGTCGAGAATCACGACGTCATTCGCTTTGTGTTCGAGGCAGATTTGTGCTGCGCGCTGGGCAAGAACTGACGAAGGAAGCGAAGTGGTCGTGTTCATCAGCGTCCTGGGGTGCTCCGTTAATTTCGGTTGTCTGGAACCGGCGTCGCGGGCCGGTCCCCTTAGCATAATGCGCTGCACCGAAGTGCAACACGGTTAAGACAGCTATCAGATATCAGGCCACTGTATTCCGGCGGTTAGGAGTCGGGGCAAATCGCCCGGGCCGATTTGCCTGCTTGGGTCCTCAAGGGATTCTTGGTGAAGTACTAGCAAAATCGGCCCCGCTGCGCGCGGGGCCGATTTCACTTTGTGAATCAATCCAAGAACCTGCGATTACTGCTTGATGACCCACACTCGAATCTCGGGCTTCACGTCCGCGTGCAACCGGATCGGAACCCGGTACACGCCGAGCGACTTGATCGGCTCGTGCAAGTCGATCTGCCGCTTCTCGACATGGAAGCCCTGTTGCTCGAGCTGCTGAGCGATGTCCGTGGCGGTGACGGAGCCGAACAGCTTGCCCTCCTCACCAACGCGGGCCGAGAACGTGAGGGAGACCTGCTCCAACTTGGTGGCAACTTCCTGAGCTGAACCGCGTCGCTGATTCTCGGCGGCCTCGAGACGGTCGCGCTCCTGCTGGATGCGCTTCAGGTTTCCAGGCGTGGCCTCATACGCGAGGTTATGCGGGAGCAGATAATTGCGAGCGTATCCGTTCTTGACCTTCACGACGTCGCCCGGCTTGCCGAGGTTCTCGACGGCGTGGCGAAGAATGACTTCCATGAGAGTGCCTTAGTAATTGGTGTTGGAGGCAGACGGGAGCGAGGCGAGCGATTACGAAGAAGTAGGCCGTGATGAAGTGGGTCCGGTGCGCCGACGCCAGTCAGCCCAGGTGTCGCCAAGACCCAGCACAAACGAAGTAAAGAGCAGGACAAGGAATCCGGCAGCGGCCGCATACTGAATGATCGGGACCCAGAGCATTGCGAAAGCGACGGTCAATGCTGCCGCGATCGCCCCCGGCGCGAGGAACCACGCCAGAACGCCAAGGCCGCGAATGGCATACAGCGCGTAAAAGAACACCAACAGATTGCGTCCGACACCGCGGAAGCTCTGCAAGGTCGGTAAAACAACGATCGTGAGGCCGACCATGAGGCCCCACACCAGCTGATCGTTGAAGCGGAATTCGCGCAAAGGTCGGAGCGGAGCACCGAGGCGAGCCCGACTCAGGCGATGGTAGATCGCCCAGGCGAGCGCCAGTGCGATCAAAGATTCGAGGGCGAGCAGGGATGGGAAGACCGTTAGGCCGACTCGTGACAGCGCCTTCAAGGCTTTCTCGGTCTCGGCGGGCATTGTCGCGAGTGTCGGAAATCGAGAAGTGAGGTCCTTCCACTCCTTTGGATGCTCCTCGATGGCGCCGTTGACGCGGGCCATGTAATCATCGTTACGCTGCACGAACTCGCTCGCGATCGTCGCCTTCGCTGAGCTCACGGGCACGGGACCCATCATGCTCATCGCGAGCGCGAGAAAACCCGCGATCGACAGCGCGCCGAGCGCTCTCGCAAAAAGAGGACGACGCTCGCCGAAGAGACATGTCATCCCGAATGCA